>CAZLGE010000007.1:0-6212 GCA_964559375.1 uncultured Gammaproteobacteria bacterium
GCCCGGTCTCCGGAAAGCGCGCAAGGCGCCGCAGTGGAGCAAACGTTAATCAATCGTATATTTGTCAGTCAAAAGCCGCCCCGATCGGGGCGGTTTTTTGACGGTCGGACGGGAATCTGCCATACTCTCCTGAATCTGCTATAATCTAATTATATGGAAACCCTGATTAAAAAACTTGAAGATTTGCGTGAACGCTTTTTAAAGACTAAGACCCTCCTGGGCATCGACCGCCAGGCCGTCCGGGCTAAAGATTTGCGTCTCCGGATGTCCGCGTCCGATTTTTGGAATGACCGCGCGGAGGCGGTTAAAGTCGGGCAGGAAGCGGAAGAGCTGGATAAAGCGACCCGCCAGTGGAACGATATAGAAAAAGAGATCGGGGACGCCGAAGAGATGGCGGCGCTCGCCCAGAAAGAAGGCGATAGCGATCTGACCGCCGACCTCGAACAAAAATACGAAGAGCTGGCTAAGAAGTTTTTCAGCCTAGAGTTTCTGTCTCTGTTTTCCGAGAAATATGACCGTGAGCCCGCTCTTCTAGCGATCCACGCCGGTACGGGCGGCGTCGACGCCCAAGACTGGACCCAGATTCTGGAACGGATGTATCTGCGCTTTAGTGAGCGCCAGGGATGGAAAGTTGAGACCCTGGACCGTACTTACGGGAACGAAGCTGGCTTAAAGAGCGTCGTCCTGCGGGTGATTGGTTCCTGGGCTTACGGTTATCTGAAGAGTGAAAACGGCGTCCACCGTCTGCTCCGTAACTCGCCTTTTGACGCGGATGGTGCCCGCCATACCTCGTTTGCACTCGTCGAAGTCATCCCCGAGATAAAAGATAGCGAGACGGTAGCGATCAGAGACGAAGACTTACGGATCGACGTTTACCGTTCCAGTGGACCGGGTGGCCAGAGCGTCAATACCACCGACTCGGCAGTTCGTATCGTCCATCTGCCGACCGGAATAACCGTGGCCTGTCAGAGCGAGCGTTCTCAACACCAGAACAAAGAGAACGCAATGCGCATCTTGAAGACCAAGCTCTATAAACGGGCGCTTGAAGATAAAGAAGCTGAGGAGCGCAAATTGAAGGGCGAGGTCCAGAAAGCCGAGTGGGGTCGGCAAATCCGTTCCTATTTCCTCTATGGAAACCGTTTGATTAAAGATCATCGCAGTGAATTTGAGACGTCCGGCGTGGACGCCGTCTTGGACGGTGACCTGGAGGCCTTCATGGAGGCCTATCTGAGGTGGCTGAAGAAATAAGATATACAAAACAGGGAAATAATAGCTGATAACCAGATAAAGACCGGGATAAGTTTCGGTCTTTATCTTTTCTTCAGAGTATTTTTGTCAGAATATCGTTATTAGTAACGGTATTTTTTTATGCGTTTATCAGCGGCGAAAATATTCTTTTATCTGAATCTCTTATTTATCCTGGCGGTCTTTATTATGGGTTTTCGGCCCGGGGCCTTCCGCCCCGATAAGGAAGACCTGAAAATAGCCGCTTATAACGGACAGAGCCTGAGTTTTACCGGCCGCGTTTGCGAGGAGGCGGATGTTGGGATCTCTAATCGTCGTTTGACGGTCTGCGCTTCCGGTCGCGTCCTGGTGACGACTGATCTTTATCCGGCTTACGATTATGGCGATTTTTTGAGTTTCAGCGGGCGCTTGCAGGCGCCGCCGGAGGTGGACGGCTTCGATTACGAAGCTTACCTCGCCCGATATGATATCTACTCTGTGATGTATTATCCCGCGATCAGGCGGACAGAAGGGGCATCTAGCGGAGCGCAAAAAGTATACCGTGGGTTGATCCAGTCCAAACAGAAGCTTAAGACAGTTATTGATTCTCATTTGCCAGAACCGGAAGCGGGTTTAGCCAGCGCGATTTTACTCGGATATCGGCGCACACTGGATAGGGAAGATTTAGATATGTTCGCCCGCGTCGGCTTGAGCCATCTGATCGCAATCTCTGGTTCACATATCACCATTCTGAGCGCGATATTTATGAATATTTTTCTGGCTCTTGGCGCCAGCCGGCGGTTGGCCGGGCGGGGGATATTGATTTTTCTCTTTCTTTACCCGCTTATCACCGGTCTGTCGGCTTCAGCCGTTCGTTCTTCAGTCATGGGTGGCCTGGCTTTTCTAGCCGTCTCTTGCGGCCGGCTGAGCTCTCTTACCCGCGCCTTGTTCTTTTCCGCATCGCTTATGCTGGCGATCAATCCCCGTTTGCTCCGGGATGATGTCGGTTTTCAGCTTTCCTTCTTGGCGCTACTAGGAATAATTTATCTCTATCCCGTCGGGGAAAGAATCATCAGGCGCCGCCTCGAAAAGAGTCGCCTCAAGCATGGCGCGAAAAAGACCATCCAGGCGCTAGCTGACATTGCCAATCTTACACTCGTTTGTCAGCTAGCCATCCTGCCGGTTGCGCTTATCAATTTTCGGCAGTTATCGCTTATCGCTCCTCTTGCGAATATTCTGGCGCTCTGGACTTTCCCGCCACTCCTTATTTCCTTGATATTCGGCCTGGCGGCAACGGCAATCTGTCCGCCGCTTGGACTGGTTTGGTTTTTTCCGGCCTATCTTCTCTTAAAATTTATTTTTGCGCTAGCGGGCTTCTTAGCTGTTCCGGATTGGGCGGCGATCGAAGTCACTAGCGTAAATTGGCCGCTCGGGATTATGTATTATATTATTCTAGCCGGGCTCGCTAGTTGGCTGGGCCGGAGGCGCCCGGTCCGGCGGCGGTACTTACCTTAGAACAGATGGCTAGCCTAAGTCAGCCCGAACAAAAAACCCTTTCTTTGCGAAAGGGCTTTATTTATGGTTGGTCCGAGGTCTAAGCTTACGCCTTAGCGGCGGCCAGAGCGGGTTTTCGCTTCGCTTTTACCCGTTTCGGCTTATTTATGGTCCGCAGGCAGGAAGTGCAGAGTTTCACGGCTACCCCCTCGACACTCCGACTCTGGAGGTTGATATTCTGCCTTTTCAGGGTCTTGATTTTGGAATGGGAACGGCTGGCTCCTTTAGTTGCGCCGCGTCCGCACATGTCGCATTTCTTCGCCATATTCGTGGTTCGTAATTAGCTAATCATTTAAAGCATCTTCACTCTAACAGCCTTTTTAAAATAAATCAAGAATGTGTTATAATTAAACGGCCGATAATCAAGTTAAGTAAGAATTATGACGATTACAGTCCAGGTCTATCAGATAATCATCCTCATATTTTCTGCCGTTGCGCACGAATATATGCATGGTTGGATGGCTTACCGTCTCGGCGATACGACCGCCCGGGATGCTGGCCGATTGACTATCAATCCGCTCGCCCACCTAGAATGGTTCGGTTCGTTCTTTTTGCCGCTTATTATGGTTTTAGGGAACTTTCCGTTCATTATCGGTTGGGCCAAGCCGGTGCCTTATAATCCGTTTAATCTGAGCGACCGTAAGTATGGGGAAGCCAAAGTGGCTATCGCCGGTCCGCTCGCCAATCTCGTAATCGCGATTTTCTTTGGACTAATCTTGCGGTGGATGCCGTTTTATACTCTGGAATTTGCTGGCCTGATCGGACTGATTGTCTACATCAATCTTATCCTCATGGTTTTTAATCTGGTACCTCTGCCGCCGCTCGATGGTTCCAAAATCTTGGCCACTTTTCTGCCAGAGAGCCTTCGCGTCCGCTATCTGGGGCTCGAGCGGATGGGCTTCATCCTAGTCATCCTGTTTGTTATGTTGGCCGGCAGCCTGATCCTACCGATCGTCAACTTTTTGTTCGGGGCCATTGTCGGCAGTTAAAAGGCTCGTAATCTTGACTTATATTTTATTTTTTGTTAAATTAAACTAGTATTAAATCGTTTAGGATAAGTAAACAAAATCTATCCTGAATACTCAGGATATTTTTAATACCCGGGCAAAAGCCCTAAAAACACCTTATGCCAACAGTCAACCAACTGGTCCGCGGCGGCCGGAAGAAGATCGGTAAGAGACGGAATGCTCTGGCGCTTCACGCCAGTTTAGATTCGCTCCACCGCAAGAAGAAAGATACCGCTAAAGGCGCCCCCTTTAAACAGGGGGTCTGCTTAAAGGTGACTACGACCACTCCGAAGAAACCTAACTCGGCGCTCCGTAAGATCGCCCGCGTCCGCCTGTCTAACGGCATGGAAGTGACCGCGTATATCCCGGGCATGGGTCATAATCTCCAGGAGCATTCGATTGTCCTGATTAAAGGTGGCAAGACCAAAGATCTTCCGGGCGTGCGCTATAAAGTCGTCCGTGGCGTTTTCGATGCGGCTGGCGTCGATGCCCGCCGTCAAGGACGCAGCCGCTATGGCGCTAAGAAGCCGAAAAAATAATTAAAGTTTAAAATACTATGAGAGGTAAACCCGCTCCGAAACGCGCGATCGAAGGCGACGCCAAATATAACGATAAGAATATCGCTAAGTTCATCAATTACGTGATGGAACGTGGCAAGAAAAGCGTGGCCGAAAGGATTGTCTACGATGCTCTAGAAATTCTGAAAGACAAGACTAAGCAAGATCCGCGCCATATCTTCAATAAGGCGATCAAGAAAGTCTCCCCCCTCGTCGAAGTCCGCGGTAAGCGCGTGGGCGGAGCGAATTACCAGGTACCGTTCCAGGTGCGTGGCGAGCGTCGCTATTTTTTGGCCTGTAACTGGCTGATTGGCGCGGCACACGACCGCAAGGGTCGGGCGATGGCCGAAAAGTTGGCGACCGAGATACTCGACGCCAGTAACGGTGAGGGTACCGCCGTTAAGAAGCGTGAAGCAGTCCACAAGATGGCTGAGGCCAACAAGGCTTTCGCTCACTTCTCACGCTAAGTTTTTTTCTAGCGATTTTTAAAGCTTAATTTTTAATTCCCGAATATGCCCCGAGATTACTCTTTGGACAACATCCGAAATATCGGTATCATGGCCCACATTGATGCTGGCAAGACCACTTTCACCGAGCGGGTCTTGTTCTATACCGGCAAGAAGCACAAGATAGGCGAAGTACACGAAGGCGCGGCTGAGATGGATTGGATGGAGCAGGAAAAAGAGCGAGGCATCACCATCACTTCGGCGGCGACTACCTGTTTTTGGAAGAATAAGAAGATTAATATTATTGATACTCCCGGCCACGTCGACTTCACGGTCGAAGTGGAGCGTTCGCTCCGCGTCCTTGACGGTGCTATTGCCGTCTTTGACGGCCAGGCCGGCGTCGAGCCGCAATCGGAAACCGTTTGGCGTCAGGCCGATAAATATCATGTTCCGCGTCTTTGTTTCGTCAACAAGATGGATAAGATGGGCGCGGATTTTTACATGAGCCTCAATTCTATCCGAACTCGGCTGAATCAGAAAGCGGTCGCCATCCAATTGCCGATCGGCGCCGAGAGTAACTTTTCCGGCGTGATCGACCTGCTGGCCAAGAAAGCTTATAAGTTTTCCGGACATTTCGGGGTGAATATGGAGGAAATACCGATACCGGACGACATGAAAGAGAAGGTTGATGAGTATCACAGTGAACTCGTCGAAAAGGCTGTCGAATGTGATGAAAAGACAATGGAGAAGTATCTGGGCGGACAAGAAATATCCGTCGAGGAGCTCAAGGCGGCCATCCGTCAAGGTGTCATTTCTAATACTATTTATCCCGTTCTGTGTGGCACCGCCCTCCAGAACATCGGCGTCCAATTGGCGCTCGATGCGGTCACCGAATATTTGCCTTCGCCTCTTGATGTTCCCGAGATCGAAGCGATCGACGTGAACGATCCAGAGAACAAGATTATCATCAAAGCTGACGACGGACAGACTTTTGTTGGTTTGGCTTTTAAGATTGCGACCGATCCATTCGTGGGCAAGCTCTGCTTCGTCCGTGTTTATCAGGGCGTACTCAGTGCTGGTTCTTACATCATCAATTCATCTAAGGACACAAAAGAGCGCATCGGCCGACTAGTCCGCATGCATGCCAACCACCGCGAAGAGATCAAGGATATCTACGCCGGCGATATCGCCGCCGTAATCGGCCTTAAGAATACCACGACCGGTAATACCCTCTGCGACGAATCTAAGCCGGTGCTCCTTGAATCGATCATCTTCCCGGAGCCGGTCATCAAGATTGCCGTCGAGCCCAAGACTAAGGCTGATCAGGAAAAGATGGGTGTTGCCCTGCAGCGTCTGGCCGAGGAAGACCCTACTTTCCGGGTCGAGACTGATACCGAGACCAACCAGGTTCTTATTTCCGGTAT
>CAZLGE010000007.1:6222-25610 GCA_964559375.1 uncultured Gammaproteobacteria bacterium
GTATGGGTGAACTTCATCAGGAGATCATCGTTGACCGCATGAAGCGGGAATTCGGCGTCGAAGCCAATGTCGGGAATCCGCAGGTTTCCTATCGCGAAACTATCACTAAAACAGCCGAAGCCGAGTATAAGTATGCCAAGCAATCCGGTGGTCGCGGTCAGTACGGTCATTGTTCGCTGCGTGTTGAGCCTCTCGAGCAGGGTAAGGGCTTTGAGTTCGCCGACGAGGTTAAGGGCGGAGTGATTCCGAGAGAATTTATCCCGGCGATCGAAAAAGGCGTCAAGGAGGCGGTGCTTAGCGGAACGGTGGCCGGTTTTCCAATGGTGGATGTGAAGGCCGCGGTTTTCTACGGTAGCTATCATGAAGTGGATTCTTCTGAAATTGCCTTTAAGATGGCCGCCATTTTCGCTTTCAAAGAAGCTTGCCAGAAGGCTGGCGCGATTCTGCTTGAGCCGATGATGAAGGTCGAAGTGACTACGCCGGAGGAATACATGGGTAATATTATCGGTGATTTAAGTTCCAAGCGGGGCCAGATCGAAGAGATGTCCGACCGTGCTAATATCAAGGTGGTGAAGGCCAAGGTGCCGCTCGCCGAGATGTTTGGTTATTCGACCTCACTGCGTTCAATGAGCCAAGGCCGCGCCAATTATGTCATGGAGTTCTCTAATTACGCGGAAGTACCCAAAAATATCCTGGAAACCATTAAGGAGAAGCAGGGGAAATAGCTAAAAAGACATGATCTCCGCGGAAAGAGTTTACCCGTTCCCAAAGAGCGAACGTTATCCCGAGAGAGAGCGTATCATTGAGAATCTCAGGATGCTAGGTGACCGGACCGGTAACCCGCTAGTTTTCAGAGAAGTCGGATATCCAGAGAGCAATCCTTATTCTGATCTCAAGGAGGAATTCGCGCGCCGTTTGTCGGCGGATGATCTGTCTTTAGCCCGGGAGTTGCAGGCGGCCTGTCATAGATTCCAGGTAGCGCCGATATTTACCGACAGTTTTCATAAGGACAATTCCGCCCGGCGGATCTGGGAAAAAAATTTGGAGGCTCTAGATAAGCCGTCGGTCGATTACTATCATACCAACCGCTTAGCCACCAATTTTTGCGACAGCGTGTGCGGGCTTCTCAAGTCATTCGTCGAAACGATAGATGACGCCCAGACCAGAGAAGATTTCGTGCCGCTTCTGGTCGACATTCCCCGCGCTTTTAGAGAACGGAACGAGGCCGGCAATCTGAAATATGACCTGATGAATGATGAAGAAAAGATTGACGTGAGTCACGAAGTGGACCGACTGGCCGGTGACATTTTAAAAAAGCTAGAAGTTTAGCCTCTCAAGTATGTTTCCCCAGCAGCTGAAAAAAATTTTACAGCTTATCAAGAAGACCCGCGATCGCGTGGTGATCTTTGATGCCAACACCCCCGATGAATCTTATGTCGTTATGGATTTTGATAACTATAGCGATCTGGCTGTCCCGGGGAATCGGTCAAACGATCGGCTCATCTCGCCTGCCAATCGGTCCAGCGAGTCTGGTCCGGAAAAGGCGAGCGGCGGCGAATTATCCACAAATTCCGACCAAAAAGTTAATTTGACAGAAGAAGATTTAACTGATAAAATAAATCGCGAAATATCCATGTGGAAAAATGGCGAAAGTTCGCTATACCTGGCCGAAGAAAGTAAATCACGCCCCGGTTGGAAGATTCCGCCTAGCGTGAAGGATAAAGCTCAGGAAATAAAGGAATAAATAGGCTAATTTTTAATAAAATAACTAATTAATTAAGTTCGGCTGGTTTCCTATTATCAGGAAAGAAACTCCGTTTTAAACGGGGGCCTAACAACAAAAAACATGGCTGCAGATAAATTTGAACGCACCAAGCCCCATGTCAATGTCGGCACCATCGGCCACGTTGATCACGGGAAAACCACGTTGACCGCTGCGATGCTGGCTGTCTTCAATGCCAAGGGCATGAAGGCGTCCCACAAAGGCGTGGGTGAGATCGACGCCGCTCCTGAAGAGAAGGCGCGTGGTATCACTATTGCCACGGCCCACGTCGAATACGAGTCCGAAAAGCGCCATTACGCGCACGTCGATTGTCCGGGTCACGCCGATTATGTGAAGAACATGATTACCGGTGCCGCCCAGATGGACGGTGCCATCCTGGTGGTAGCTGCCACCGACGGCCCCATGCCGCAGACCCGCGAGCACATCCTGCTGGCCCGTCAGGTTGGCGTCCCTTATATCATCGTTTTCCTGAACAAGTGTGATATGGTCGAAGACAAGGAGCTCATTGATCTCGTTGAAGAAGAGATTCGCGATTTGCTTAAGAAATATGAATTCCCGGGTGACACCACCCCGATTATCCGCGGTAGCGCCCTTAAGGCTCTTGAGAACCCGACTGGTCCCGACGCCGAACCGATCATGAAGCTCATGGAGCAGCTCGATACCTTTATTCCGGAACCGGCCCGCGATGTCGACCATCCTTACCTGATGCCGATTGAAGATATTTTCTCCATCGAAGGCCGCGGCACTGTCGTGACTGGCCGTATCGAGAGAGGCATAGTCAAAGTCGGTGACGAAGTTGAGATCGTCGGTCTCATGGACACCAAGAAGACCACCGTAACCGGCATCGAGATGTTTAATAAGCAGCTCGATAACGGTCAGGCCGGAGACAATGCTGGCATCTTGCTCCGCGGCACCAAAAAGAATGAAGTGGAGCGCGGCCAGGTCCTCTGCAAACCAGGTTCTATCACTCCGCACACCGAATTCACCGCCGAGGTCTACGTCCTGTCTAAGGAAGAAGGTGGACGCCACAAGCCATTTTTTAACGGCTATAAGCCCCAGTTCTACTTCAAGACGACTGACGTGACTGGCGATATCAATCTGCCCGCCGGCACCGAAATGGTTATGCCGGGTGACACCGTCAACCTGACGATCAAGCTTATTGCTCCGATCGCTCTTGAGGACAAGCAGAAGTTCACGATCCGCGAAGGCGGCCGCACAGTCGGCGCCGGCGTGGTGACGAAGATCGTAAAGTAAACACTTTGACCCGCCCTTTTCCGCCTGACGGCGCAGGGCGGGTTTATAGTGTCTATTTTAAAAAACTAAGTTAGCTCCCAGAACGCTATGCCCGAGAAAAAAAAGGAAGAAAAAGAATTCAAACAGAGGATCAGGATCAAGATCAAGGCTTTTGATCACAAGATCATCGACCAGTCGACCCGGACGATCATCGAGACTATCGAGCGGAGCGATGCCCAGTTTTTCGGGCCCATCCCCCTACCGACCGAAAAACGCAAATATACCGTCAATCGGTCAACTTTCGTGCATAAAGACGCGCGTGATCAGTACGAAATGCGCGTCCACAAGCGCCTCATCGATATTGTCGAGCCGACCGCTAAGACTATTGAAGATTTGACTAATCTTAGCCTTCCGGCGGGTGTTGACGTAGAAATTAAAATGTAGTAGTATAGGATGGTATAAATATAGTTGACTGAAGCTTGACCCGATAACTCTGTAGAGAGCAGAAAGTGTCGGACCGAAAATCAGCCAAAAAGGAGGGAAATCAGCTAAAAAACCAAAAAAGGAGTAGAAAATAATTCTTATTTTTTATTATTTGCGGTTTAAAGCTGGTTCAGAGGACCAGTTTTTTCGTATCAAAAGATAAAATTCAAGTATGAAATTCATTAGCGGAAAAAAAATGTCGATGACCCAGATCTGGTCCGAAGACCAGGTGATGGGCGTTACGCCGGTTCAGGCCGGCCCCTGCACCGTGACTCAGGTCAGGACCAGCGATAAGGACGGCTACGCGGCTCTCCAGCTGGCTTATGGTGTCCGAAAAGAAAAAAATATTAATAAGCCGCAACGCGGCCATTATAAAAAGACCGGCGTTAAGCCGGCCTTTGTGCGTGAATTCCGCGTCGCCGACTCCGCTTCGTTCAAGGCGGGGGATGTCGTGACGGTCGGTGCTTTCAGTGTCGGCGATATCATCGCCGTTACCGGCACCTCTAAGGGCCGTGGTTTCCAGGGAGTAGTCAAGCGTCATCATTTCGCGGGCGGTCGCGGTAGTCACGGCAACAAAGATCAGGAAAGGATGCCCGGTTCGATCGGTCCCAAAGGCCCGGCGCACGTCTTTAAAGGTACCCGCATGGGTGGCCGTATGGGTGGCGAAAGAGTGACAGTCACTAATCTTGAGGTTGCCGCTATCGATGAAGTTAACAATATAATCTTTGTCAAAGGCGCCGTGCCTGGCGCGATCAACGGTTTCGTGATGATAAAAGGTGAAGGCGAATTGCAAGTTAACTTAGCTCCCGCTGTCTCGGCCGCTCCGGTTACCGAAGAAGTAGCTCCGGCCGAAACCCCGGAAGCTGAAGTGGTTCCGGAAGAATCTAAAGAAGCCGCCCTGGAAACGCCTCATGTAGAAGCGGCCCCCAGTGCGGACCAGCCGGCAGAAAAAGTAGAATAATAATATGCAAATCAAAGTCTACAACCAGTCGGCGGAAGCCGTGAAGGATCTGGAAGTGTCCGACAAAGCTTTCGGACTCAAGCCTAGTAACGAGCTGCTCCATCAAGCGGTGACCGCTCAGCGTGCCAATCAGCGCCAGGTTCTCGCCCATACTAAAGATCGGAGCGAAGTCGCCGGAACGGGCAAGAAGCCTTGGAAGCAGAAGGGCACGGGACGCGCCCGTGTCGGTTCTCGCCGGACGCCGGTTTGGATCGGTGGCGGCATTGTCTTCGGCCCGACTAAGGACCGCAATTTCAAAGTTAAGATCAATCAGAAGATGAAGCAGAAGGCCCTCTTTATGGCCCTGTCTGACCGGGCGGCGAGTGGTTCGCTGATCGTTCTCGACAGCCTGACGGCCGATGAATATAAGACTAAGAAGTTCGGCGCCCTCCTGTCCTCCTTTGAAACCAAGGTCTTAAAGAATGACCGCCGGAATATTCTGGTAGTGAACGAAGGAAAGGATGAGAAGGTCCGTTATAGCCTGCGCAATCTCGTGGGCGTGAAGATTATTAATTTGGAAAACATTAATCTCCTGGATGTCCTGGATCACAAGAATTTATTACTAACCGAACAGGCGGTCAAAATTTTAGAAAAGCGCCTCGCCACTTCCTAAGGGAAGCGGCAGCGTACCCATCGTATGGCATTATTTGGAAAGGACAAGAAATCAGCGGCTAAACCGGCGGCTTCTCAGTCGGATAGCATGCAGGATCTTTATCAGGAAACGGCGGTTAAGCCGTCGGTTAAGGCCGGTAAAACCCGCGCTGTCAGGGCGGGTGATGCGTCGCGGATATTGGTCCGCCCGCTTGTTACCGAGAAAGCCACCAATCTAGCCAGCGCCGGCAAATATGTTTTTGTGGTCGCCCGTCAAGCGAATAAGATTTCCGTGGCCCGTGCGATCGAGGCCACCTATGGCGTCAAGCCGACGGCGGTCAACCTGCTTAATATGGAAGGTAAACGTGTCAGTCGCGGTAGCGTCCGCGGACAACGGAGCGATTGGCGCAAGGCCATCGTCACTCTGAAGAAGGGCGAGACGATCAAGATCTACGAAGGAGTTTAATTTCAATATATGGGGATTAAAAAAGTAAAAGCGAATACTCCCGGTCGGCGCGAAGCGACTTTTGACGATTTTCAGGATTTGACCAAATTCAAGCCGGAAAAACGGTTGGTGATTCCGAAAAAGAAGCGCGGTGGCCGAAACGCGAGCGGCAAGATCACCGTCCGTCATCAGGGCGGCGGTGCTAAGCGTAGTGTGCGTCTTATCGACTTCAAGCGCGATAAGCATAATATTGAAGCGCGCGTAGCCGCTATCGAATACGATCCCAACCGTGGCGCCCGTCTTGCACTCTTACACTATATCGACGGCGAGAAACGCTATATAGTCGCTCCGATCGACCTCAAGGTCGGCGAGATGATCATGAGTTCTGATAAGCTGATTGAGATCAAAAATGGTAATGCTCTGCCACTCCAATTTATTCCCGCCGGCATGCCAGTAAGTTGTGTGGAACTGGAACCCGGACGCGGCGCTAAATTGGCGCGCGGCGCCGGAAATGTCGTCTTCGTGATGGGCGTCGAAGGGAAGTATGCCCAGATCAAGTTGCCTTCAGGCGAGGTTAGGCAGGTCAAGAAAGAATGTCTAGCGACAGTTGGTCAGGCCTCAAATCCCGACCACCGTCATATCTCGCTTGGTAAAGCCGGACGCAGTCGCCACTTAGGCATCCGTCCGACCGTTCGCGGTACCGCCATGAATCCGGTTGATCATCCACACGGCGGTGGCGAAGGTAAACAGTCCATCGGTCTTAGCCATCCGAAGACCATCTGGGGCAAGCCCGCCCTCGGGGTTAAGACGAGAAAGAAGCGCCGCAGCGATCGTCTGATCATCAGTCGTCGGACCAAACGAGGTAAAAAATAAGCATAAAATATGTCCAGAAGCATAAAAAAGGGGCCGTACATAAATCTGCGTCTCCAGAACAAGATAAAGAACCTGAAGCCGGGCGACAAGACCGTCTTCAAGGTTTGGGACCGGGCCTGCACGATTACTCCGGAAATGGTCGGCTTTACACTGGCCGTCCATAACGGCAAGACTCATCTGCCGGTCTATGTGGTTGAAAACATGGTCGGGCACCGCTTGGGCGAATTTTCTCCGACCCGCAAATTCCACGGTCACGGCGGCAAGATGGCCAAGTCTCAGGCCGCGGACAAGAAATAAAGCGCCTGATTGAAATTTTAAAGCTAATATTATGGAGGTAAAAGCCAGTTTAAAACATTTGAGGATGTCACCGCGGAAAGTCCGTCTGGTGATTGATATTATCCGGAAGATGCCGGTCACAGGCGCCCTCGATCAACTGAAGTTCGTGAATAAGCTGGCGGCTGAACCAGTCGCTAAGTTGATTAAATCCGCGATCGCCAGCGCTGAAAATACCTATAGTCTGGAAAAAGATAACCTGTTCATCAAGGAGATCCGTTCCGACGAAGGCGTGATGCTCAAGCGCTGGATGCCTCGGGCGCACGGCCGGGCTACCTCGATCCGCAAACGTGGTTGTCATCTTAGTTTGACGCTCGGCGAAATTAAGGACAGCGGCCCCAGAGAGAAGAAGACGGTGAAGGCCGAAGAGCCGGTGAAGCTCGAGAAGCTAGCCAAGGAAGGGGAGAAGATGGCCAAAGCCGCCCCAGTTACCCCTAAGGATAAGGTCAAGAAATCATCCGGCGAGAAAACTAAGATGTTCCGCCGCAAGGCCGGCTAAGCGGATAAATAAAGTAAACTAATAATATGGGTAAAAAAGTAAATCCGAAAATTCTCCGCATGGGCATCACCAAGACTTGGCCGTCTTTGTGGTTCGAGCGTGGCGAAAAGTACATTCAGAATATCAAGCAGGATGTCGCCATCCGTAAATACATGATTCGCGAGTTTCGGGAAGCGGGCATTGATCAAGTGGAGATCGTCCGCAGTTTGTCCAAGATCGATATCAACGTGATTACCGGTAAGCCAGGCGTTCTTATTGGCCGCGGCGGTAACGGCGCAGAAGAACTGAAGAAAAAATTACATGACAAGTTCCTGAAGAATCTGCGCCTGGGCGAGATCAACCTGAACATCAAGGAAACAAACCGCCCCAACCTGAGCGCCCAGATAATGGTCCAGAATATGATCATGGAGATCGAGAAGCGCTTTCCGTTCCGCAAGGTGATGAAGCAAGGACTGGCTAAGATTGAGCGGGCCGGTGCGCTGGGCGCCAAGATCGTCATTTCCGGACGCCTGAACGGCGCCGAAATTGCCCGGACAGAGAAGCTCGTTTGGGGTAAGTTGCCGCTCCAGACCCTGCGCGCCGATATCGATTACGCCCGCGGCGTGGCCCATACCACCTACGGCACTATCGGCATCAAGGTTTGGGTTTATAAGGGCGAAGTTTTTAAAAAAGAGAAAGAAGCCCGCGGCGAAGTGATCGCCGAGCAGTAAAAATAATCATTTTCAACAAAAGGTATGTTAATGCCCAAGAAAACCAAATGGAGGAAAGATCAGAAACGCCGGCGGGGCGGTAAAGCCAGCCGTCATCTGACTATCAGTTTCGGCAGCTACGGCCTGAAAAGCCTGACGGCTTCCTGGGTGTCTTCGCGCCAGATCGAAGCGGCCCGCCGTGTCATGACCAAATACGTCAAGAAGGGCGGCCAGATCTGGATCAGGATCTTCCCGGATAAGCCGGTGACGGCCCACGGCGGAGAGATCCCCATGGGTAAAGGAAAAGGCGCGGTTGATTACTACGTGGCAATTGTTAAGCCCGGCATGATCATGTTCGAGATGGAAGGACTGGATAAAGCGACTGCCAAAAAAGCGATGGAACTTGCCAGCTACAAGTTGCCGGTCAAGTGCCAGTTTATCACCAAGGAATAAGATTTAATTTTCAGAACAAAGGTATGGATTTCAAAGAACTGAAAACCAAGAGCGTCAAGGATTTGCAGGAACTGCTAGTGGCGGTTCGTGATAAGCTCCGTGAGCTTCGCTTCAAGGACGCCAACAAGCAGCTTAAGGATGTTCGGGAGATCCGGATTACCCGCCAGCTGATCGCTCAGATCCTGACCTTAATCAATAAGCAAAAATAATATGGCTACCGAGAAAGCTACCGCTTTGGAACAGTCTGCCGTTATCCATCGTCGCTTTACCGGCGTCGTGGTTTCGGACAAGAGCGACAAGACCATCGTGGTTCGCGTGGAAAGCGTCAAGAAACATCCTAAATATCAGAAACGCTACACGGTGAGCCAGAAATATAAGGTCCACGACGAAAAGAACGAATTCAAGACCGGCGACAAGGTGAGTTTTGTCGAATGCCGCCCCTTGAGCCGTGATAAGAGATGGCGGGTAATTAAGCCGGCCAAGTAAGTCATCACCCATATGGTCCAAGTCCAAACTTATCTTAAAGTAGCCGATAACTCCGGCGCCAAGGAAGTCCAGTGTATCCGGGTGCTCGGTGGATATAAGCGCCGCTATGGTCACATTGGCGATATTATCGTCGTGGCCGTGAAATCGGCCGTGCCCCATGCCGCCGTTAAGAAAGGCGACGTGGTTAAGGCGGTCGTCGTGCGTACCCGTAAGGAAATCCGCCGCGTTGACGGTTCGTATGTCCGTTTTGACGACAATGCCTGCGTGATCATTAACGATATCGAAAAGAAGGAACCCAAAGGAACTCGCATCTTTGGCCCGGTAGCGCGCGAGGTGCGCCGCGCCGGTTTCGTGAAGATCGCTTCGTTGGCTCCAGAGGTATTATAAAATGGCCGACCAAACATCCCGAAAAATATGAAGATAAAAAAGAATGACAAAGTGAAGATCCTGTCCGGCAAGGACCGCGGTAAGAGCGGTAAGGTCCTCCAAGTCCTGCCCGCCCAGAAGAAGGCGAGCATTGAAGGCCTGAATCTGTCGATCAAGCATCTGCGTCCGCAGAAGAGTGGCGAGAAAGGCCAGCGGATCGAATTCCCGGCTTTCATGGATGCGAGCAACCTCGCGGTTATTTGCCCGAAGTGCGGCCAATCTGGACGGATCGGCTACCAGATAATCAAGGCCGAAGGCCAGCCAGAAAAGAAGTTGCGGATGTGCAAGAAATGCCAGGAAATAATCGACTAAATATTATGCGTTTAAAAGAAAAATATTCTAAAGAAGTAATCCCCGGCCTTAAGGAGAAGCTCGGCTTCAAGAATGACAAGCTGGCCCCCCGCCTGACGAAGGTGGTGTTGAACGTGGGCTTCGGCCGCCATGTCAAAGAAAAAGAGCTGATTGCCGCTATCGGACGCAGCCTGGAAAAGATTAGCGGCCAGAAGCCGGTTTTCACCGCCGCCAAGAAGTCCATCGCTGCTTTTAAGATCCGTGACGGGCTCCTTATTGGCGCTAAAGTCACCTTGCGCGGCCAGCGGATGTACGATTTTACCGAGAAGCTGGTCAATATCACCTTTCCTCTGGTCAGAGATTTCCGCGGTATCAGCGAGAAATCGGTTGATCGGGGTGGCAACCTGACCGTCGGTTTCAAAGAATATACAAGTTTTCCGGAAATCAGATTGTCCGAAGCTGATCACGTCTACGGCCTTGAGGTCTGTCTGACATCAAGCGCCCGAACCCGGACAGAAGGGCTGGAATTATTCCGACTCCTGGGCTTTCCGTTTAAAAAAGAGAGTAAATAATTTCATTACATAAATATGGCCCGAGTTGCATTAATTGTTAAATCCCAAAGAAAACCTAAATTTTCCACCCGGAAAGTCAATCGTTGCTGGCGTTGCGGCCGCAATCACAGTTTTATCAGCGATTTCAAACTGTGCCGCATCTGTTTCCGGGAGCTGGCGGATAACGGCGACCTGCCCGGAATTACCAAGTCCAGCTGGTAACCCTTAGAATTTATCAAAGTAAAAATATGATGGATCCCATCGCAGACATGTTTACAAGAATCAGGAACGCCTCGGCCGTCAAGAAGACGGAGGTTGTCTTGCCGCTTAGCAAAATGAAATACGAGATTGCCAAGATTCTCGAAACTGAAGGCTGGGTCAAGAAGGCGACGATCATCACCGGCGGTTTGGCCGGCCGGCGGAGCCGTTTTGACGAACTTCAGATCACCCTGAAATACCGCCGCAACGGTAAGCCGCAGATTTCTTTGATCAAGCGCGTCAGTCGCCCGGGCCTGAGGATTTACGTCTCAAAGGATGAGATCCCGACGGTTCTTAATAATCTGGGCCTGTCCATCATTTCTACTTCGCGCGGTCTTATGACCGGACGAACTGCGCGCCGGCAGAAAGTCGGCGGCGAAGTCATCGGCGAAATCTCTTAATCATATTAGTCAAAGATCACTCATACCCATATGTCACGTTTAGGAAAACTTCCCATCAAACTGCCAACTGGCGTCACCCTCATCACCACCCCCAAGGAAATCGTGGTGAAAGGACCTAAGGGCGAACTACGTCTGGCTCAGAACCGGCTCATTGAAGTTACGGTTGAAGGCGACGGGGTCGTGATTAAGCCTTATGATAAGGAGGCCAAAGACTCGAGCGCGATGTGGGGTCTGGTCTGGAGCCTGACCCGGAACGCCGTTATTGGCGTGAGTGAAGGATTTATCAAGAAATTGGAGATAAACGGCGTTGGTTATCGCGCGACAGTAAGCGGCGACAAGCTGAATATGAGCCTGGGCTTCTCACACCCGGTAGAATTTCCGCTGCCAGTCGGTATCAAAGCTTCGGTAGCCGCTAACGTCATTACCCTCGAGGGTTTTGATAAGGCGCTTGTTGGCGAGACCGCTGCTCAGATTCGGAAGATCCGTCAGCCGGAACCCTATAAGGGCAAGGGTGTCAAATACGCCGATGAGATCATCCGCCGCAAGGCCGGTAAGGCCGCTGCGAAAGGTAAATAAGCGCTCCGCCTAAATATAAAAAACAAAAATCGATATGGACAAGAATAAGAAAAATAATATCAAGCAGGAGCGGCGTCACAAGCGTGTTCGCGCCAAGATCAGCGGGACCGCGGCGCGGCCTCGTTTGAGCGTCTTCCGTTCCAACCGCGGTATGTTTCTGCAGCTCATCGATGATGAGCGGGGTGTGACTCTGGCGAGCGCGTCTGTCTTAGAGATTAAACCGGCGAAGGGGGCTAAGGATGAGGGGGGTAAGGTGGCCCGCAGCCAGGAACTCGGTAAACTGCTAGCGTCTAAAGCCAAAGACAAAAAGATTACCAAAGTGGTGTTTGACCGCGGTGCTTATAAATATCACGGTCGCGTCAAAGCGGCGGCCGAGGGCGCGCGCGAAGGCGGTCTTGAATTTTAAAATATATGTCCGAAGTGAAAAAAAATACCGCCGGTGCGCCGGCGTCCGGTACCGATACTAAAGCGGCGGCTACCGTCGCCAGAGACGTCTATGGTGCTCGTCCTGCTAAGGGAGGCGGGTACCGTGGCGGATCAGGTAGTGGCGCTGGCGGACGAGGCCGCAGCCGCGGCCGCGACGACCGTCCCAAAGATGAGTTTGAACAACGTATCCTCGAGGTCGCACGCGTGACCCGCGTCATGGCCGGTGGCAAGCGCATGAAATTCCGCGCTTGCGTCGCCATTGGTGATAAGAAAGGTAATGTCGGCGTCGGCCTCGGCAAGGGCGCTGATGTGACCATGGCAGTCAATAAGGCCGTCAACCGGGCGAAAAAAGACATGGTTAACGTACCAATCGTCGGTGAGACCATCCCCCATGCCGTTTTGGAAAAACAGGGCGCGGCGATTGTCATGCTCAAACCGACTAAAAAAGGCCGCGGCGTCATTGCCGGCGGCGTTACGCGCGTAATTCTTAATCTGGCTGGCATTAAGAATATCACTTCGAAAACCCTGGGTTCCAAGAATAAAGTTAATAACGCCCGCTGCACCATGGAAGCTCTTCGGGCTCTGCGCCGGACTGAAGTAAAAGATAAGGTTAAGGAACCGGCTAAAGCCGAGACGGTCGAGGTAAAAAGTAAATAAATCCATATGTTGTCACAAAGCTCCATAACCAAAGGACGCGGCAGCGCCAAAAAGATCAAGCGGGTCGGGCGCGGTAACTCTTCTGGCCACGGCACTTACAGTACGCGCGGCCTGAAAGGACAGAAGTCGCGTTCCGGTGTATCCGGCCTGAAGCGTCTCGGCATGAAGAAGCAGCTGCTTCAGATACCGAAGCTGCGCGGTTTCAAATCGCTGCGCGCCAAGAATCAGGCGGTTAGTGTTAAATCCCTCAACAATTCATTCAAAGACGGCGAGATAGTCAGTCCGGCTTCGCTTCTAGAGAAGGGCCTGATCGGCACCGTGAATAATCCGGTCAAGATCCTGGGTAAGGAAAAATTGACCGTCAAGGTCAAATTTGAGAATATTAAGATGAGTGAAGGCGTCCGGACCCAGTTAGGTAGTTAAAAAATTAGCTTACAAGGTATGTTCGAGAAACTTGAACAAATTTGGAAAGCGCGTGATCTCAGGAATAATATCCTGTTCGTCTTAGTCATGCTCGTGATTTTCCGGCTGGCCGCCCACATCCCCGTTCCCGGCGTTAACGCGGCTGCTCTAGAGAGCCTGTTCGCTTCCAATCAAATCCTCGGCCTGCTTAACCTATTTTCCGGCGGTGGACTAGAAACGTTCTCGATAGTCATGATGGGTGTCGCTCCCTATATCACCTCTTCGATCATCTTTCAGTTGCTCGGTATGATCATCCCTTCTATCGAAGAGATGCAAAAGGATGAAGCGGGTCGCCAGAAGATTAATATGTGGACCCGTTGGGCGACCGTACCGCTTGCCATCATGCAGTCTTACGGCATGATCACCTTACTGCGCCGCAGCTCGGCCGGACTGCTTGGCGATATCAGCCCCTTCGATTTCGGTCTGATGATCCTCACGATCACGGCCGGTTCGATTTTCCTGATGTGGATCGGCGAACTCATTACAGAGAAGAAGGTCGGTAACGGCATCTCACTCCTGATTTTTGCCGGTATCGTTGCCAGCCTGCCGACCATGCTTCAGCAACTCATCGTCACTTTTGACCAAACCCAGCTCTTTACCCTGATCGGTTTCTCGATCATCGCCCTCATTACTGTAGTCGGCGTCGTCATTATCAATGAAGGCCAGCGCAATATCCCGGTCCAGTATGCTCGTCAGATCCGTGGTAGCCGCACTTTTGGCGGCTCAAGCACGCATCTGCCGCTGCGCGTCAACATGGCCGGCGTCATCCCGATCATCTTTGCCGTCTCAGTCGTGCTTTTTCCGTCGATGATTGCCCAATTCTTGATCCATGCCCGCACCGCCTGGATCGCCAATTTTGCCCAGCAGACCATCACCCTTTTCAATAATCAGCTTTTCTACGGCATCATTTATTTTATCCTGGTCGTTGCCTTTACCTACTTTTATACCGAAGTTGTCTTCCATCCTGATCGGATTGCTGAGAATCTTCAGAAGCAGGGTGGTTTTATTCCAGGCATCCGTCCTGGGCAGAATACTAGTGAGTATTTATCTTTCACCGCTCACCGAATCATTCTGGTTGGCGCTCTTTTTCTGGGTATAATCGCCGTCCTGCCTCTTGTTATGCAGTATTTTTCCGGCATCCAGGCGCTGGCGATCGGCGGTACTAGCCTGCTCATCGTCGTCTCAGTGGTTATCGAGACGGTAAAGCAGGTCGAATCCCAACTGACGATGCGTGAATACGACGGGCTCTAGAATCTTAAATTTACTGCTCAGGATCTAAAAGCCGGCTGGTCAGCCGGCTTTTTTTGTGATAATATGTTAATATATGGACCTCCAAGACGTCACAAAAGACCTGACAAACCGTGAAAACTGGCGCATCGAACGCCAGCTGGAAGATCTCATCCGTCTCAACCCGCGCTATAAGCACTTGGGCACGGAGAACCGTGAGCTCGTTTTAAAACTAATTAAGAAATATAAGGAAAAGATTCGCCGGGGCCTGAGGCCGTCCCTCATGACCGTCCGGGAAGACAAATATTATCTTTATCAGAACCGTTTGAAGCTTGGCCTGACGCCGGAAGATCTGGCGCAGATTGGCAAGCTGCTCGACGGCTTTAAGAAATAAACCCGCCCATTATGGATTTAAAAAATTTGCCCGCCGGACGCAGTTTTCGCGTAACGACTGGCCCCAATAATTTTACCAAAAAATTTAACCGAGCGACCCGTTTTGGCGCACTTAAGAACCTGCGGGATAATAAGGACTCGATTATCAAAGCCCTTAAACCCATGGAGCGTGTCATTCGTCTGGGTAAGTTTGGCCGTCTGGCCAAGCTCCAAACGATGAGTAAGATTAAGAAACTCGAAGGCTACAAGCTGACTAAACAGGATAAGGGCGATATCAAGAAAGTCTTTGCCCAACTATCGGGTAAAAAGTCAGCGGCATCTCAGCCAAGCTCGCCGCCTCCGGTGGTTCGGGCCGCGGCGCTGGCTCCGGAAAAGGAGGCCGTCTTATCTCGTCGCCGCCTGACGGATCGTTTTAAAGGCGGCCGTCTAAGGGCCACCAATCGCGATCCCAATAATGAGCTGGAGTGTAATGGACTGCGCATCCAAGGAGGGAAAAGGGGCGAGACCAGAGTAGTCCGTTCCCAGATGGAATCCCTCCCTCGGTTCCAGCCTGGCCCGGTGCCTTCCGGCTCGCTAATGCGCGGCGGTATCCGCAGCGGTGAAGTATCACGGGCTGCCATGAATTATCAGAGGATGGCCAGACTCGGGAGCGGCGAAGCAGCCACGAAGCTGCAGAAGTCAACCTATGGCAAGCTCCAGTCGGTCGGCGACGGTTTGTCCGGCGGGAAATCTCTGGCCGGGCGCCGTTAAATTATCCTATGGTTTATATAAAGTCCGTCGAAGAGATCAGGATAATCCGTGAGGGTGGCCGGCGACTGGCCGCCATCTTGTCGCGCCTGGCGCTCGAGGCTAAGCCCGGGACAAGTACGGCTTATCTAGAGGATCTGGCTAATCGCTTGATTACTCAAGCCGGCGGCTGGCCGGCTTTTAAAGATTATCCAATGGGCGGGAAGCTTTTTTTCCCTTCGGCTCTGTGCGTATCTATCAATAATGAAGTCGTACATGGCGCGTCGCTACCGGATCGGCTGCTAAAGACTGGTGATATTGTTGATCTGGATATCGGCATGGAATGGCCGGTGACGGAAGCACTGCGCCGCGAATTTAAGGCTCCGACCAATACTTTGTCGCCGCACGGCGGCTACTATAGCGATACCTGCCGGACCGTCCCTATAGGCAAGATTAGCGCGTCGGCCAAGAAGCTCCTGAAAGTAACGCGCGAGTGCCTGGAGCGGGGCATTGCGGCGGCGCAAGCCGGAAATTTTATCAATGATATCGGTCGGGCCGTAGAAACCCATGCCAGCAATCACGGTTACGGGGTTGTCGAGGATCTGGTCGGCCATGGCTTGGGTTATTACATCCACGAGAAGCCCGACGTGCTCAATTTCACAATCAGTGATAAGGCGCCAGAAAATATTCGTCTTGAACCGGGTCTGGTCATCGCCATTGAGCCGATGATCAATTTAGGCGGCTGGGAAGTGAAGACTGGTCAAAACGGCTACACCATCCTCACCGCTGACGGATCGCTGAGCGCGCATTTTGAGCATTCAGTCGCCATCACGACGGAGGGACCGTTTATCTTAACCGAATAATATGCTGAAATATAAAAAATACCTCGCGATTGATTGGGGCGAGAAGCGGATCGGGCTGGCCACCGGGGATGACGAAGTCAAGCTAGCTTTGCCGCTCAGGACGGTGGGCACCTTAGCCGAAGTACTGACCGCCATGCGAGAGGAAGAGACCGATATCGTTGTCCTCGGCGACCCGCGCAAGATGGACGGCGGCGCGGCCGATAGCGCCCAGTGGTTGATTTTTCTGGAACAACTTCGGGAAAGAGGAGGCCGACGGGTGGAACTGGTCGATGAACGTCTGTCCAGTCTAGCTGCCGACGCTCTTGAAGGTAGCGACGAGGAGAAAGCAGGGCGCGATGAGATCGCGGCGTCGCTTGTGCTCCAGCAATACTTGGATAAACTTTGATATGGAAGAAACCCGCCGTACGCTGGCCCTTATCTTGAATCGTCAGGACTATCGCGAACACGATTCTCTGGTTACTGTTTATACGCCGCACGCCGGTCGTCTGAGCCTGCTCGCGCGCGGCACCAAGAAGCCCTCAGCCAAACTCGTCGGGCATATTGAGCCGCTTACACTCGCTGACATCATGATCATCCGCGGCCGCGGCTTCGATTATCTGGGTAGCGCTGTTACGAGGAATTCTTATCCGTTAATCCGTCACGACCTTAACAAGCTATATTACGCCGGGCAAGCGATCAGCTTGTACCTGCGCCAGACCGAGGAGAATCCCGGTGATGAGAGGCTATTTGATCTGCTTGCCGAGTGGCTGAGTCTAATCGAAAATTTTTTTTCTGGATCGGAACTGGCTAAAGAAAGAGGCAGCCTATTTTTAGCGGCTCTCCGCCTGAAATTTCTGTCTGAAACCGGCCATCGTCCAGAAATGAGCCGCTGCCTGGTCTGCCGCCAGCGGGCTGAACCAGGAGAAAATTATTTTGATCTTTTAAACGGCGGACTTACTTGTGGCAGTTGTCGACGAGAAAGACTGAGCGGACAAGAGTCGGGGAAGAATTTATTGACAATATCAGATAATTGTGTCAAGATGGTAAGATTTATTTTGAATTCTGACCTAGCCACCGTTTTCCGGCTTAAAGCCGACAAGAAACTCCTGAAAGAATTGGTTGAGCTGACCACCGATTTTTTAAACTTTGTTAAATCGCGATAAATAATGTAAAATAAGAGTAAATATTTTATTTATTCTCCGGCCTTGAGGCCGATATAAAAAATATGACTAACCTCGCCAGTTCGCCGGTTTTCGAACAGTTCGTGAGCCGACTGCTTGAAGAAAAAAAGTTTCTGGATCTGGAACCGGCCATCTTGGCCCAGATGAAGGAGGATCTGCTGCGGGCCGCCGAAGATCGCGTCAAAGCGGCAATTTTTGAGAATATTCCCGGGGAAAAATTGCCGGAATTCAACCGTTTACTCGAAGCGGCTGATGACGAGTTGCTGCAGAAGTTCGTCGCCGAGGCGATTCCGAACTTGACAGAAGTCACTGCCCAGGCTCTCTTGGATCTGAGAACCTCGTATCTTAGCTGATCTTATGAGTCGAGCGCAAGCCGAAAATATTAATCAATTGGCGGATGAGATTTACCGCGAGTTTTTGCTTAAAGCCAAGATGATCGAGAAAGACCGAGACCAGAGGATCGCGGCCCTTTTCGAGGATAACGATGCCCAGCGTGTGAGCCAGATTTTAAAAGACATTAAGGACCGGGCCGACCATAGTTAGCCGAGTTTTTCAATTTTAAATATATGTTTAGCGAGTACGCCAGCCACTCCCTGATGAGTAAACAGAAGATAAAGGAAGAGGAGGAACGCCGCCTTAAGGCTGGCCAGCCCGTCGTTTCCGGCGCTCAGATATCCGAAGCGGACTGGAATAAATTTGTGAAGGACGATAAGGTGTCCGAAGTTTTATTGGATACGGTCGTTGACCGCATCGTGAGCGGCCAGAAGATGTCTGATCGCGAGCGAGCGATCTATTTGGCGCGGACTGCCGAAATAGAAGCCCGTACTCAGAAGAAACAGCAAGAAATCCTATCTGAAAAAAAGTTACAGATCAGTTCCTATCAGATGCCGGAGGCGGATATGACGGGAATTACCGCTGATAAGGAGACTCCAGCGACGGCTATCGCCCAAAAGGCCGGGGAAGACTTGAGCGGAGCGAAAGATAAATCCCTAGAAAAGCTAGACAAGGCTTCCCAGCTGGTCTTTACGGCGGGGATTATTGACACGACGGATATCGCCGCCGGGCGCGCGCGTCGCACCGCTCACGAGCAGATGACGGCCGAGAAGAAGGAGCTGACTGGTGTCAAGGGATTTTTTAAGAAAGTTTTCAAATATAACTACGGTGAACAGCTGATCCATGAGAAAAGGCGCGTGACGGCCAAGGAGAAAATCCTCACGGCAGGGAATATCTACTCCGGCGAGAATTTGACCGACGCGGAGAAGACGGCGGCAGGCCGCAAGTTCAGTGAATTGACCGTTGGCCGCTTCCTTTCGGAAGCAAGAGAGATGATTGAAGAGAATTTGGGCGAACGTCGGAGCGAGCTCGCTAGTGTTACTCCGGAGGAACGTAAGGTCAAGGCGGAACTCAAGAAGATTATCGACGATTATGCGGACGGACGGCTCGATGAAGCCGGTTTTGAGGGTGCCAAACGCCAGGTATTTGTTGATATCGAAAAACTTGACACTCAAAATACTCTGAAAAAAAGCGAGATGCAGGTTGATAACCTGCTGGAAATCGCTAAGCAGGTGAAGGAACTCAAACAGCGGATGGCTGGCGTGGCCGGGCATCAGGCTGGTTTGGATAAGCTGGATTACGATATTAACATCGTCCTGGGTAAAGCTAAAGAAGGCATCAAGACAGAAGCCCACTACAATTGGGCTGAGAAGACGGTTGAAAATTTGCGCCGCACGAAGCTGGGGAGTCTGGTTAACGAGACGACTCTGGCAGTCAGCGTGGCGGCTGTCTATTCAGCAGTCGAAGGAGTCGGGAAACTTCTCGGTTCACGCACGGCCGCGGCCGTGACTTTTGGCCTTTCAGCCGGCGTGGCCGGCGTATTTTCCGCCGTCAAAGAAGGACAGATGCAAAAAAGGGAACGCGAAACTCTGGAAGCCAGAGAAACGGTTGGTGTCGGGCAGATCCGGGAGCGCCTTGCTGAGACGCGGCGCGAGCTGAACTCACTTGAGGCGGCCCGCGATAAGACGACTGACAAAAAAGAACTTAAAAGTTTAAAAAAAGAAATAAAATCACGGCGAGCGGAAGAAGAGAAATTGAACGCTCAGGAGA
>CAZLGE010000008.1:0-23038 GCA_964559375.1 uncultured Gammaproteobacteria bacterium
TTGATTAAATCTAAAAGTTATGATAACATCATATTACCATAAAAATAAACATAATAATAGCTGAGATTTACGAAGCCGCGCATCGGCTTTAAATTTTGCGCTTCATGTAAAAAGCGATTATGAAAGACAAAATCCATCCCAAATATTACAAAGATTGTAAGGTCTCCTGCGTCTGCGGCAACACTTTCCTGACCGGCTCCACCGAACCGGAAATTAAGGTTGAACTCTGTAGCGCCTGTCATCCCTTCTATACCGGCAAGCAGAAATTAGTCGACACCGCGCGCCGCGTCGAAAAGTTTTCCGCTAAAGTCGTTGCTAAAGATTCAGTGGCGGCCAAGACTAAAGGCAAGAAGGTTAAGCGGGCCGAGCGGGCCGCTGTACGAGCTAAAAAAGAGGTGGTCGTTAAGACCAAAGATCTGAAAAAGATCGCTCAGGTGCATCTGGATAAGACAAAGAATAAAAAATAGCGACTCAGCAACCGGCTGTAATCAGGTGGCATTTCCATGCTACAATGCTTACGTAAGACCGGTTGCTTTTTGTTAGCCAAAGACCATTAAGTATAAAATATGTACGAAGAGATAAAGAGCCGTTTCCGGGATCTGGAAGGAAAACTGATGGATCCGGCCATAATCGGCGATCAAAGAAATTTGATCAAAATATCACAGGAACATTCCAGCCTGAAAAAGGCGATATCCCTGATTTTAGAGTTGGAAAAAATCACTGATAATATCCGTCAAAACCGGGAAATCATCGACCAAGAGAAGGATGGCGAACTGAAAACCATGGCTCAGGAAGAGCTTAGTGGCCTGGAAGACCGGATGGCGAAACTTAATGAAGAGTTGGAGGACGAAATCCATCCGGCGAGTCCCAACGACAAGAAAAATGCCATTCTGGAAATCCGGGCCGGGACCGGCGGTGACGAAGCCGCTCTCTTTGCCGGCGACCTCTTCCGCATGTACGCCCGCTTCTCAGAACGGCGCGGCTGGAAGCTCGAACTAATTGACTCCAGCGTGATCGGTATTGGCGGCTACAAGGAAATCATCTTCACCGTAAAAGGCGAAGGCGCTTACGGGCTCCTGAGATTAGAAGCTGGCACTCATCGCGTCCAGCGCGTCCCGGAAACGGAAAAACAGGGCCGCGTCCATACTTCCACCGCGACTGTCGTTGTCCTGCCTGAAGCCGAGGAAGTCGATATCGAAATCAAGGCCTCCGATATCCGTATCGATACTTTTTGTTCCAGCGGTCCCGGCGGCCAGAGCGTGAACACCACTTATTCCGCCATCCGGGTCCTGCACATCCCAACTGGCGTTATCGTCAGCTGTCAGGACCAGAAATCCCAGCATCAAAACAAAGAAAAAGCCCTCCAGGTCCTCCGCTCCCGCCTGCTTGCCCGCCAAGAAGAAGAGCGGCGCCTGGCCGATTCAAGCGCCCGCCAAACCCAGGTTGGCGCCGGCGACCGGGCTGATAAGGTCCGGACCTATAATTACCCCCAAGACCGAGTCACTGACCATCGCGTCAACGTATCCTGGCATGGCCTACCCCGCCTCATGGATGGCGAGATCGGCGAGATAGTTGAGACGCTAAAGAAGGCAGCCAAGGCTACGGCTGCCAAATAAAATCATGCCTGCACATAATGGCTCCACCACTATCAGCAATGTCCTACGCTTCTCGCGCCTACCCGATCGGGAAGCTGAACTTCTACTCTCCTTTTTAAAGCGTAAATCGCGAGAATATCTTCTGACTCATACCGAAGAGTCGATCAATCCCCAGTTTTATAAAAAATTCTTAGCGCTTGAAAAAAAACGAATAGAGAATTGGCCCATCGCTTATCTGACCGGCCACAAGGAGTTCTATGGCCTGAATTACAAGGTCACTCCGGCTGTTCTGGTCCCCAGGCCGGAAACGGAAATGATCGTTGACGAGGTTCTGTCGATCATAAAAGAAACCGGCAGCGCGGACATTATCGATGTGGGCACAGGCTCAGGCGCGATCATTATCGCCGTGGCGGCCGAGATACGCCGCCTCTTCCCTGGTGTCTATAAAAAATCAAACTTTACCGCTATTGATATTTCTCACTCCGCTCTCCAGATCGCCCGTCATAACGCCGTCAAACACCGTCTCGGGGAAAAAATCAAATTCCACCGAGGGAACCTCCTGACACCGATAAATCAACTTAAATGGAAAGCCCTTCCCTTAGTCATTACCGCTAACCTTCCTTACTTGACGCCAATCCAGATCAAACAATCTCCTTCAATCACCCGCGAACCGAAACTGGCGCTCAGTGGCGGCCCAGATGGACTAAAATACTACCGCCAGCTATTTGCCCAGTTGAAATTATTGCTGACTGACAGACGGAGCTGCCATCTATTTTGTGAGATAGACCCTTCTCAGGCCGTAACTATAAAAGGGCTGGCAAAAAAATACTTCCCCACCGCTGATACTGAGATAAGGAAAGATCTATCAGGTAAAAAGCGGCTGGCCAGGGTCAATATAAAATAACCAGACAAAAAACTCCGGCAGAAGCCGGAGTTTTCATATCGTTTGATCTTAAAATTATTTTTTCTCTTCTTTCTTTTCCTCCTTCTTTCCTTCGTCGGTCGCCCCTTCGGTCGGAACTGTCTCGGCTTCGCTAGCCGCCGCCACTACCGGTTCTGGTTCCGCTTCGGCCTTCGGTTCGCGGACCGCAGCCACCATCTCATTGGTATCGCTCACAAGTTCGAGGCCGCTGGGTAATTTCAGATCGTTCTGACGGATAGCGTCGTCATAACTATTCAGGACAGAAATATCAACGTCAATATGATCGACCAGGTCACCTGGCAAACATTCCACCTCGACGCTGTCCATGTCTTTGATAAGCGCGCCGCCCAACTCCTTGACCGCCTTAGCTTCACCCACGAAGTGGAGCGGAATTTCAGTCTTAATCTTCTCTTTCATGTTTACCTTATAAAAATCAATATGGGTGACGAAACCCTTCAGAATATCGCGCTGGATATCCTTAACGAGGACCTTAGCGCTACCTTCGCCACTATCAAGGTCGATTAGATTAGATTCGCCGGCGATCTTAAAGATTTTTTCAAAATTCTTCCGGTTAACGCTCAAACTCCGAGTTTCGACGCCCTTGCCGTAGATGACTGCCGGGATTTGATCCAGACCGGATTTTTCGCCCTTCGCGCGAGACTGGGCGGACAATTTGATATCCATAGCTTCAGAGATTAATTATTTTAATAGCTGATCTTCGATTTAATTATGATATTCTGGATGATTCCGACCAGCGTCAGAAGCGAGACCAGAGAGCTACCGCCGTAACTGACGAACGGGAGGGGCAAACCAACCACTGGCATGATCCCCAGGTTCATACCAATATTAATAAACATTTGGATAAAAATCAAGCCCGCGGCACCGATCAGGAAGTATATGCCGAAATCATTGTTTATTTTGCCTAAAATACGGTAGATACGAAAGAAAAATATCGAATAAAAGCCTAAAACCAGCATCGCCCCTAAAAACCCGAGTTCTTCGGCAATGACAGCAAAAATAAAGTCCGTCTGAGCCTCCGGCAGGAACTTGAGCTGGGATTGGGAACCGAAACCGACGCCTTTACCGGTCAGGCCGCCCGAACCGACAGCAATAATGGCTTGGGAGATATTGTAGCCAGACTCCTGGGCATTTGCGCCGGGATTAAAAAAATTAATGACGCGTTCTTTTTGATAATCCTTAAATAGGAAAAGCCAGGAAACACTGAAAATGAGGATCGCGGCCAGTCCGACCGCCAAGTAATATTTCTTATTAAAACCGGCGGCAATAATAAGAACCAGCCAGATTGCTCCCAAAATAAGCGCTGAACCGAAGTCCGGCTGGAAGAGCACGAGTCCGATAAGAGCGGCAGCGGAAAGAGCGGAGATAAAAAAATGGCGGGCAGTCTTGACCCGGGTCGCTAGATAAGAGAAGTAAGCGGCTAAAAAAAGGATAAAGATGATCTTCACAAACTCCACCGGCTGGAGATAGAAGCCAAAAAAAGTGAACCAGCCCCTCGTCCCGCGGATCGTCGTTCCCAAGATAAGGACACCGCCCAGTACTAAGACAGACAGTCCGTAGAGGTAACGGTTCAGGCTCCGCAGGAAGTATGAATCGATAAAAGCGAAAATAAACAGGCTAAGGAATCCACCAGCCGCGAAGAGTATCTGTTTACGGAAATTGAGCAGATCAACCGAACCCTGTCCCAAAGCCACGCTATAAATCTCTACCAAACCAAAGACTACTAGCAAAAAGACCGCCGCAAAGAGGATCCAGTCAAAATTCTTCAAATAAAGTTTGAGACGGTGCAACATATTTAGCGGTTCGCCTCCCCACCATATAGGAGGTAGACGCCGTCATCCATTATGTTGATACTCGGCCTGATTTCCGTTCTGGTGACGCCCGCCAGATTGCCCGGCCAGCTCAATTTGATCTCCCGTTTGTCCCCGGGCAAGAAATTGGCCAGGAGATAGCGGTTCACGCCGACTAAATCTGATCCGCTGAAAAATAAGATATCGATGGGCGCCTCGTAATAACCGTAGGCCGTATTGTTGGCCAACGCAAAACGGAGCGAGTTAAGGCTAACCTTTTCGGATAAGCCGCTCCGATCACCGGGCAAGAAATCTACTTCGGAAACTTCGAAATCTAAGCGGCGCGCTGAAAAGGAGGGCCAGTCGCTAATTTTCCGGACGTCGATCCGCCGCCAGAAAACTTCAGAAATATTGAATGATAGTCCAGCCGTCTGATTGCCCAGTTCACGTCCGAGAGCCAACAGATACTTTTCTTCCGCTGGCATGATAAACCCATCGTCACAGGCGAATTCCCTTTCCCCTTGGCGGAAGCAATAACGGAAAGTCGCCATGAAGTTTACGTTGGGGTTGGTGATCATTATGGCCAAGTCAGTCTTCTCTCCGGCTGAAAAAGCCTGGAGCGGAGCGATCATTAAATCGGCGGTTATCTTGCGAGGCGATGCCAACAGATTGTTCGTGAGAATCTGGTCGTTAGGATCGCCAGCCAAGAAATACCTGACGTAATGATAGGTGGAATAGACGTAAAAAAGGGCAGAAATCACAATTAAGAAGCCGGTGAGGAACTTGAGGAGCAGACGGCGATTCTGCGACAGCCAGAGACCAATCTTCATTTCGCGCAGGCTGACACCACCGTCATCGTAGTTCTTTAGGTCGATACCCTTATTGATATTTCCGTCTTTGGACATAATTATGTTATAATCATTTATATCCTATCACATTATCTCTAAAATATAAATATTTTCTCATATGGAAAAAATTCACGTCCCTTTGAGCGTGCCGGCCGCCCGAGCCGGTGAATACCGGAAAAATTACATCGCCCTGACCAATAATCGGGGCCGCCTTTTCCTGATTGCCGGCGACCAGAAAATCGAGCATCTCAATGACGATTTCTTCGGTCCAGGAATCGCTCCGGAGGACGGCGAGCCAGAGCATCTGTTTCGGATCGCCCAAGCCACCCCAGGCAGTTCGCTAGCTGTCCCGCTCGGGCTCATCGCCCGTTATGGGTCGGCTTACCGTAATCTGACCTATATCGTCAAGCTGGGCGGCAAGACAAATCTGGGAAATAACGAATTAAAAGATTCACACCGCCTCTTCTGGCCGGTCGAAGAAATAATCAAGTTTAAGAAGCAAAGCGGACTCAAGATTGCCGCTATCGGCTACACTGTCTATCTGGGCGGAACCTTTGAAGCGGCCATGCTAGCCGAGGCGGCTCAAGCTGTCTGGTCCGCCCACCAGGCCGGCCTCGCCGCCGTCATCTGGATGTACCCGCGCGGCAAGAATATTAATGAGGAAGACATCCATACCATTGCCGGCGGTGCGGGCGTCGCCGCCTCTCTCGACGCTGATTTCGTCAAGGTAAAATATCCGGTTGGCGCCAAGAATCAATCAGCCGCCGCGAAAAAATTTAGAGAAGTGGTGCGGGCCGCCGGAATGACGAAGATCGTCTGCGTCGGCGGTAGCCGCCGCGGCGCCAAGGAACTCCTCGTCGATCTAGAAAGACAAATCAAAATCAGCGGCACGGCCGGATTGGCTATCGGCCGTAATCTCCACCAACGGCCGCTTGCCGAGGCTATCCGTCTATCCGGAGCCATTTCCGCCATCCTCTGGCAAGGAGCCACCTCCGACGTCGCTTACCGAATATACGCCGGTAAAATGAAAGCTATTTCAAAAAAAACTTCCCGCTTTCTCGGATTATTCTAAACCGCCATACCAAAAGCCGCCCGATTGGGCGGCTTTTTTGTACAAAGCATTAATTCTTATTGATCTCGATCTTAATCCGGTCGGCTAGACTGGGGGCTTTTCTAATGAAAGAAGGTGAGAAATTTAGTTCGTATTCCTTTATTTCCGGACGATCACGCAAGTAAGCTCCTATCTGATCGGCACTCAGATTGACGAGCTGCCGGGGATCGATAATACTCGAATCTTTCTTCAGTATCATCGTGCCGCTCAGCACCGCCTTAATCGTCGCTGATTTGGTTTCGGGATCATAATTGTCCAGGCTATAAGCGATCCGTTCCGGCTGGAAATCGGCCAATTCTTTACCCTCCGGAATTATTAGATTTAACTTAGCCTGGGCGAGAGAAGCGGCTTGTTGTTTATCGAAAGAAACGGCGATGATCCGCCCGCTAGCGCTGGCCGTAAACTCATCTTTGGCCTCGCCTATCTTAGCGTCAATCTTCAGTTCGGGCGAACCTTCGGACTGATACAGCCAATCGCTTCCCAGGGTGGTCTCGGCTTCAACTCGCGCCGCTTCCAACAAACGGGTATTGATGTCCTTAGCCGCCAGTTCCAGATCGCTGGCATTCACGTGTTTCTTGACCTTCTTAGTGAAGACGAAGGCTTCATCGCTCTTAGCATATATCTTGTCTTGAAGGCCGGCCCATAATCCCGGGATGGTGAAATTCACCGGACCAACAGCCATATCGGCCGAAGGCTTATCGGCATAAACTTCAACGGTCACTTCCCCGCCGGCCGGAACATTCACCGCTTCCTTGATACGGAACAGCTTATTATCGGGAGTGAGGAGGCGAGTCGTTGCTACGAGCGACTGATTCTTCGTGTAATTATTGATTATTCTCACACGGCCGGTAACAGCGTCACCCAGAAACGTCTCTCCGGTAGCAGGGTAAGTCTGCGAAACGCTGACGCTGACGGTTTTAATGGTTCCGTCCACCGTCTCCCGCGGATCTACCGAGTAATCAGTGGCGGAGCTGTTATAGGCGGCTAATGGCAATGAACCGCCCAGCTCGCCGCTATCTTCAGCGGAAGCGGTGGCGGACTCGCCGGATACCTTGAGGAGAAGATTATTATTCAAACTCTCGCCCTTCAGATTTAAAACGATAGTCAGCTTAGAAAAGGAAAAATAAGCAACGGCAGCCGCGATAAATAGGACTAGGATAACGAAGCGAATTACCAGGCGGCGGTACAACCCGACAGGACGGCGCGGTGAGTCTTCCGCCCGCGAAACAGTCTTTCCATTTACACCGCGCCGGCCCGTTTTCACTTGGGCGGCCAATTCGGAGTAAAAGCGTTTCTGTTGATCCAGTTCTTCGCTACTCAAAATGACATCCGCTGCGCTGCCTTTAGGCAGAGAGTTTCCAGCATTGTCTCCCGGCCACACGGGTAAACTGATTGGTTCGTCTTCAATTACGTCGATCAGGACCGATCGTGATTTTTTCTTGGGATGGATAGTCCTCGGCGCAGTTTTTTTAGGCGCACGTGGCCGCTTAGAAGCGACGGATGCGGCTACTGATTTGTTTTTGGGCATAACCGGCAAGAAAAATTATGAGGTCACTAAAAAATAATCTAGTCTTCCTAATTATAACAAAAAAAGAGCGGCAGGACAATTTTATTCGGCGATACTGACCGCACCGGCAAACCGGGCCTGTAATTTTGCCCGGAGCTCCTCGTTATTGACTACATGCAACGGTAGCTTCACGATCTTCATCTTGCCCTTTTCTCTGATACGTAAACGCACTTCGTCTTCTCCCGGACAGCCGGCTAACATGTTTTTTAGATCAGACAGCTCCGTCGCGCTAAAATTAGACGGCAGAGTCAAACGTAGAGCGGTCGGCGAAGGCTTCTCAAGACGGGCAGGCGTCGGCCGGAGAGAAAGGGGGTTGATCGTGGTAGGCGACTGAGTAGCCGCCGGGCGAGGGGCGGCCTTATAACCGTTAGACGCGCCGTTTCCGTTACGAAAGCCAGTTCGGAAACCGCTTGGTGTCGGCCGATTCTGCACGCTACGCTTGAAATCGTCCACCGATTTAGCCGGGTCGGCCGGATCAAGCGGGGCAGCGAAATTCACCAGTACTTTTGTCTCTTGATCCTTTTCGGAAAGTTTGCCGTCGATAATTAAGGCCCGGCCCGGCAACCAGAGATCCGGATTCTCCTGAAGAACGCGGGGGAACACCACGAACTCCACCGAGTTAACTGCGTCCTCGACTTTTACAAAGAGCATGGAGTCGCCCTGACGCGTAAGGATTTTTTTAGCAGACGCGACTACTCCGGCAGTAACGACCCGGTCATCACCTTTGGTGCCGGCCAGTTCACCGAGCGGCCAGGCGTATCCTGACAAATACGAGCGGAAAATATTATAAGGATGGGCGCTCACATATAGGCCGAGCAGTTCCTTTTCCCAGGCCAGTTTCTCGGCCGCCTCGGCCGGAGCGGCAGCCGCAAGCGACAGGCGCGGAGCGGCGGCGAGCGGTAAATCAGCGAACAGGCTGCTCTGTTTATTATCTTTAGCCTTAGCCAGCTCTTTATTGAATTCCAGCAGGCGCTCAACATTAGAAAGCAGCTGTCCACGCTCGCCGAAGCTGTCCATGGCGCCGCTCCGAATTAGGCTTTCCAGCGATTTCTTATTGAGATCTTTATCCGTTATCCTCTCCAGAAGGTCAAAAATATCCAGAAAGGGGCCATTCGCTTTACGCTCCCTGATTATCTCGTCAACAATATGCTCGCCGACATTCTTGATGGCTTTTAATCCGAACCGAATTGTTTTCAGATTGGCGGCTTGGGGCACGGCGCGATTCTCTTTGGTGCCGGCAGTCACGACCGTAAAGCTGGCGAAAGATTCATTGATGTCGGGCGGCATAATGGCCAAGCCCATATTGCGGCACTCTTCAATCTCCACGGCGACGCGATCGATATCACCCTGATCAGAGGTGAGAAGCGCGGCCATGAATTCGGCCGGCCAGTGCGCTTTTAGGTAGGCAGTCTGGTAACCGATAAGGGCGTAACAAGCAGCATGGCTTCGATTAAAACCATAGCCAGCGAACGGCTCAATAAAGGAGAAGACTTTCTCGCCCAACTCCTTATAGACACCGTTCTTGACGCAGCCCTCAACAAATTTCTCTTTCTGTTCCGCCAGAAGCGCGACGATTTTCTTACCGACCGCTTTACGGAGGACATCGGCCTGGCCCATGGTAAAGCCGGCCAGGTCACGAGCAATCTGCATCACTTGCTCCTGGTAGATGGCGACGCCGTAGGTCTTGGCCAGGATCGGCGCCAGCTTGGGGTGCAAATAGGCGACCTTCTTCCGGCCGTGTTTGCCGGCAATATAATCGGGTATCCATTCCATTGGGCCCGGGCGGTACAGGGCGACCATAGCGATGATATCTTCAAATTCGGTAGGCTTCAGTTCGCGTAGGTAACGTTTCATGCCCGATGATTCAAATTGGAAGACGCCGGTCGTCTCGCCGTCTTGGAAAAGCCGATAGGTGGCGGCGTCATCCAGCGGTATCTTATCAATATCAATATCCAGACCCCTGGTATTAGCGATAATCTTGAGGGCCGACTCGATGATGGTCAAATTCTTGAGTCCCAGGAAATCCATCTTTAGGAGGCCGAGATCCTCAATCGGGTGAAGCGAATATTGGGAGATGATCGAACGATCAGAAGAGGAAGCATATTGGACCGGCACGTACTCCGTGAGCGGCTCCTTGGTGATCAGAACGCCGCAGGCGTGCGTCGAGGTGTGGCGCGCCACTCCCTCCAGCCGTTTGGCATAATCAATTATCCGGCGAGCCAAAGAGTCGTTAGCGTACATCTCCCGAAGCTCAGGAACAGTCCGGAGCGCTTCATCCAGCTTCATAAACATCGGAATACTCTTAGAGATGCGATCACAAAACTCATACGGCGCATCCAGAACTCGCCCCACGTCGCGTACGGCAGCCCGGGCGGCCATGGTCCCAAAAGTGATGATCTGGGCGACATGATCATGGCCATATTTCTCTTCTACATAATTAAGGACCTCGCCGCGACGGGTATCGGCGAAATCCATGTCGATATCGGGCATCGAGATACGTTCCGGATTAAGAAAACGCTCAAATACCAAATCATACTTCAAGGGGTCCAGATTGGTGATGCCGGTCAAATAACAAACCAGCGAGCCAGCCGCGCTACCGCGACCCGGACCAACGACGATCTTATTGTCTTTCGCCCAATTGATAAAATCGGCGACAATCAGGAAATAGGAGGGCCAACCCATCTTAGCAATAACGGAAAGCTCATAATCGAGGCGCTCATTTATCGTCTGAAGCTCCGCCGCGCCGATATCCGGAAAACGCTTGGCAATTCCTTGCTCGCACCACCGGCGCAGATAAGAATTGCCGTCGTAGCCGTCGGGCACGTCGAAATGCGGTAGTTGGATATTTCCAAGTTCAATTTCTAAATTGCAGTCGGCAGCGATCTTCAGGGTGTTGTCAATCGCTTCCGGGGTATCGCGAAAAGCGGCAATCATCTCTGAATTAGAGCGAATAGAATAATCGCCGAAACCGAGCATCTTCATCCGGTCGGTATCAGTCAGTTTTTTCTTATTTTGCAGACAGAGCAGGATATCCTGGGCTTCGGCGTCCTCCTTGCGGAAATAATGATTATCGTTTGTCGCGACGAGCGGCACGTCTAATTCGCGGGCCAGTGCAACAAGAGCCGCGTTAATTTTAGCTTGACCGGGGAGTTCCGGATGATCCTGTATCTCCAGATAAAAATTCCCCACCCCAAAAAGTTCCCGATATTGTAAAATTCTCTTTTTCGCCTCCACCAAGTGATCAGCTGCGATGAGCCGCGGTATCTCACCACCAAGACATGATGAGGTCGCTATCAGGCCGTCGTGATACCGCTCCAAGAGTTCCCAATCGATCCGCGGCTTATAATAGAAGCCCTCCAGATGGGCAACGGAAACTAGTTTAATCAAATTTTTGTAGCCAACCAGATTCTTGGCTAAAAGGAGGAGATGGAAGGCGCGGCCGTCTTCACGGGTGTTCTTATCATGCCGGGAACCGGGCGCCAGATAGCCTTCCATCCCGATAATCGGCTTGATTCCCGCTTTCTTGGCTTTCTGATAAAATTCGATGACCCCGTACATAGCGCCGTGATCAGTGAGCGCCACGGCCGGCGAACCCTGTTCCTTGGCATAGGCGATCATCTCATCCAGCTTGGTCAGACCGTCAAGTAACGAATAGTGGCTATGATTGTGGAGGTGGACAAAAGACATGATTGGCTGAAAAAATGAGTTAATCAGACTTGAACAACAATATCATTTTAGTACATGGGCGGCGGATTAGCAAATGTGATTTTGCTATTTATATTGCGCATTTTTACAATTTATGACATACTTACCCCATAAAATAACCATATGTATGAAAACATCGACCGAAAAATAGATTTCGATAACAAAAAGTCGGAAACAGCACTCAACCTCGACTTGATCCTCAAGCACCGTTATAAAAAACGGATTCAGGAAACCGATTTTACAGACGTCTTCAGCGAGGAGGAAGTCGCGCGTGACCGACAGCTGGTCGCTAGATTGGAAGAAAAGTTTACCGAACAGCTGGAGCACCTCCCGCGCGCCGAGGCGGAACAAGTAAAAAACGGCGAAAAACTCGGCCACATCCTGGAGATAATCATCGCCGAACAGGGCGAAGAGTTTCATTGGGCGGGTAAAAATGCGCATTTCATCCGAACGAGCCGCTTTGATGATATAGTTAATGGCGTCGATCTAATCATCGAATTCGATATCGACACTTCAGTATCGGGAGAAAATGCGCCGCGGCGCGTAGCCCTGGGGGTTGATGCCTCGCAGAATGTCGACGTCATTTACCAAAAGATCCACCGGAATATCGATAAACTGACGCAACAAAACGGCAAACAGACGCCGGAAGTAAAATATTTTCAGTCGGCGGTAAATAAGAACATCAAGGGGCCGCTCGAAGTCGTCATTCCGGTCGTCATCGGCCTGGAAAAAAATAACAGCGCCGCGCTCATCAACCTGATCGGTCCGCTCAAGAACTTGGACGATCTGGAAAAAAAATATCCGCACCTGAAGGAAAATATTGATCTGAAAAGAAAAGATTTGACCGAAAAATTAAAAAATCATCCGGCTCAAGTGGTATTCTACCGCCAAATCAGCGCCCAGCTGAAAAACTATCTGAAACTTCTCACTGGCACGGACCAGCGGACAAAAACCCACCGCTCAGAAATTATGTCCATACTGAACAAGTTTGATCGGATCAAAGAAAGTAAGGGCAGTATCGATTTACGTGATTTTATAAATGATAAGATCATGACTACCATCGAGACTTTCTCTTAACTTTTAAAAGACCAAAAACCAAAAAACCGGCCCTGACAGCCGGTTTTTTCTTTATTTCATCTTCTTAAGTATCTCATTTAGTTCCTCCTCGCTGTAAAAATCAATTATCAGCTGACCGCCCGAACCGCGCCGCTTTATCTCGACCTTCGTACTCAACTTCTCAGCCAAATCCTCTTCCCTGGCCCGGTCGAAGTAATCCTTGGTCTTGGCCGCCTTCGTGCCGCCGATTCTCCTTATCTCCCGGTCGGTTTGCGCGACGGTCAGATTCTGGCGCATGATTTTCTTAAGCATGTTAAGTTGCTTTGTCTCGTCATTAAGACTCAGCAGGTATTTAGCGTGCGCCTCGGTAATCTTACCGGCGGCCAGGGCGTCCTGGGCTGCCGTCGGTAGGAGCAGGAGACGCAGAGAGTTGGCGATGCTGGAGCGCGCCTTCCCTAACCGCTTGGCCGCTTCTTCCTGGGTAATACTAAATTCATCAATCAGGCGCTTGTAAGCACGGGCGCTCTCGAGCGGATTAAGGTCTTCGCGCTGCAAATTTTCAATGAGTGCCAGTTCTAATTTCTTCTGTTCCTCTTCGGCCCGGACGAGTATTGGCACTTCCTTTAGTCCGATTTTCCGCGCGGCTCTTAGACGCCGTTCTCCGGCAATTAATTCAAAACCACTATCCTTCCGGGTCACAACTAGCGGCTGAATAATCCCATGTTCGCGGATCGATTCGGCTAAATCATCAAGCGCTGATTCATTAAAATGCGTTCGCGGCTGGTGCGGGTTGATTACGATCCGGTCGGGGTTTATCCTGAGGACGCGGTCGCCGTCTTGCAGGACAACCACGTCTTCATCAGCCGGCAACCGCTGGCCGGAGGAGACCGTTTTCTTGGGGATGAGGGAGCTGAGTCCCCGACCTAAGCCTTGGGGCATATATTATTTGATTAAGGGAAATTTCTTTGGGTCTTTTAAGTGATATTCCAGCCAGGCGGTGTCCGCACCGGGCAAATAGGCGACATGACCAATAAATATTTTCTTATCATAACCGCCGTTACGGCGCTTTTTTTGCCGCTTGATAACTTCTAGTTCAGAAAGCTTCAGGCCATAACAGGCCGCCAGACTGCTAATTATTTCTTGCAAGTCAGCCAACTCCGAAGCGACTTCCTTCTTCGTTTCCGCCTCAGCTAACTCCCCGACCTCTTCAGTTAGTTTTTTAAACAATTCCCGCCGGAAAGCGGCGGCCCCCAGAACCTTCTTTTGGATCAACAATCCTTCCCGCTTGATGATTTCTGGAATCCGATCACGGACTAGTTTATTGTAGCGGAACTTGTATGCCTTTTCTTTTCTTGATTGAACCATAATCATTTTTCTAGACTGATAACCTCCCGGGCCAGGCCTTCATAAGCCTTCCCGCCCTTTGACTTGGGGTCGTAGTGCAGGATTGAACGACCGTAACTGGGTGCCTCTGCTAAGCGGACACTGCGCGGAATTACGGAGCGGAAAATCCGATTGGGAAAATATTGATAAAGTTCGCCCATGACCGATTCGGATAATTTGTTACGACGGTCAAACATCGTAATCACTGCCCCCATGATGCTGAGTTCCGGCTTCAGGTTGTTCTGGACAAGACTAATCGTCTCCAAGAGCTGGCTCAGGCCCTCAAGAGCGTAGTACTCGCTCTGAATCGGAATAAGAACGTCATCCGCGGCCACTAGGCTATTTACGGTTAAAAGCCCTAAAGAGGGCGGTCCGTCGATAATGATATAGTCGAAATCTTCCCGGATGCCTTCCAAAAGTTGCGACAGGCGGAATTCACGATTTTCCAGGCCTACCATCTCGATACCGGCACCCGCCAAGGAGACAGTCGCGGGAACGACTTGCAATCCGGCCTGGAGGGTCCGCTTGATTACCGCGCGTAACGGCTTCTGACCGAGGAGTGCTTCATAAATACCGGCCTCGAGCTGACGGTGATCCAAACCTAAACCGGAAGTGGCGTTCGCCTGCGGATCAAGATCGACAAGGAGCGCCTGCTTGCCCAGATGGGCCAGATAGGCGCCGAGATTCACTGCGGTTGTGGTTTTCCCTACCCCGCCCTTCTGGTTGACGATCGCGATGATTTTACCCATAAAATATTGCTGTAATTCATTATATCTTAAAGTAATTCCTTTGACAATTGAAAATTTATTTATTATACTAGTGGCGTAATTGAGAGACGTTTTTAAGGCCGCCGGACGGTCTTAATTTGCCGCGATGGCGGAACTGGTAGACGCACATGACTCAAAATCATGCGGAGGAGACTCCATGAGGGTTCGAGTCCCTCTCGCGGCACAATAAAAATTAACTTAAGTGGGTATTTAAGACAGGCAGGCGCTGTTCACACGGCCGCCTGTCATTTTGTTAAATGATAAAGATGGCTTAGCAACCCGTTTAAAGAACCGCCCCAAATCTTAATCTGCCAATTATGCGCCCCCTGACTAACGTTTAATCAATTAACACCCTGAGCTTGACAATTTTTTTCATTTATTGGATAATATATAATTCATTAAAAAGAAAGGAGGCCGACAATGGCCAAGACAAAACGGTTACTAGATGTAATCCTGTCGATATTACTCATCATAATAACCTCTCCGGTCATGGCAGCGATCGCTGTCGCTATCAAGTTGGACACGCCTGGTCCGGTACTCTATAGCCGTCTGCCGAACAGATACCCGGTCTACCGGATAGGAGCACACGGTACACCGTTTCGCTATTTCAAATTTCGCTCCATGATCCACGGCAACAGCGGGCAGGCTGACGAAATCACCAGAGTCGGAAACTTTATTCGGCGCTGGCACCTGGACGAGCTCCCGGAATTATTTATGGTTTTATCCGGTCGGATGAGTCTGGTGGGCCCCAGACCCTGTACTTATGAATCCCTTCGCTTCTACCCGGATGACTATTTTCTAGACTGGCAAGTCAAACCGGGCATGACCGGACCGAGCCAGCTCAGGGGTAAATCCATCTCGGTAGCTGAGAAGATTGAGACCGACCTCCGCTATATAAAAAACCGAACCGTAGTTCAGGATTTTATATTTATAGCGCGAACGCCGGTTACAATATTCCGCCACAGACACCAGCCCCATTTTTAAAAAAATGGGGCTTTTAATTATTCTGACCGTTCGTATCGAGTAAATCCGTCTGACTAAGCCCAGCCAAAAGACGTTTTTTAAATTCTTCTTCCCAGGCTTTCAGCCAACGGATATTTTCCTCGGTTCGCGCTACAAAACTATTCTGGGTCGCAATATAATCTTCCAGTAGGCGGACTTGGTCCTCGATCTTCCGGACGCGCGCCAGCTGTGCCTCAACGTCCTTTTGTGTATACGTCTCGTCTCCGTTCGGTCCGGAAGCCGAACTTATTATATCATCAGGTCGCTCGATCTTATCCAAGAGCTCCCTTGCCTTTTTCAGGCAATCGGCTTCATTTAAAAAAGCAGCGCATATTTCAGCCAACTTCCCTTTCACGTCCTCTAAGTTGGCGGCCTGCCAGCGTTTGGCTGATTCAATCTCCGGATTACGCAGTCCCTTTTTGTGGTCGAATTTTTCCATATTATTAGTCGCGGACATTACGGTCGTCCGCTATAAAGCTTGAATAATTCTAAATATCGGGCGGCCGTCCTATCCCATGAAAATAATTTAGCTCGTTCTCGGCCGCTTACCGATAATTCCTCATGTAACCGGCTGTCTTTTAAGAGCTCTCTTAAAGCGCCCGCGATTTCCGCGGGTTCATAAGGATTGACTAGGATAGCGGCGTTCCCAACTACCTCTGGTAAGCTGGAAATATTGGAACAAACCACCGGGACTCCGTAAGACATCGCTTCAAGCGGCGGGAATCCGAAACCTTCGTAAAATGACGGATAAGAAAAAGCGGCCGCGGCGCTATAGAGCGCCTCTTTATCGGATTGGGTGACGTAACCCAGAAACTTGATGGCCGAACGGTAGGGCGACCCGTGCCAAGCCCGATAAATCTCTTTATTCTTCCAACCAGGAGCGCCGGCCAGGACCAGCTCCAAATCGGCCCGCTCCGGATCGCTTTTTAAGATATCGAACGCTCTGATCAGACCAATAATGTTTTTTCGCGGCTCGATATTTCCGATATAGAGGATGAACGGCCCGTTTATCCCTTTCTCCTTCATGACGGCTGCCCGAACCGGCTCTGGCACAACATCGCCGCTCAAGTTGTTACCAGAATAGATTACCGTCACCTTTTCGGCGGCGATGCCAGCCAGCTCGATGATATCCCGCTTGGTATTTTCCGATACCGCCACGATGGCATCCGCCTCGCGCAGTATCTTTTTAACGTTGAGCGCACCATGCCAGAAATTTTTGCGCCGGCTAAAATACTCGGAATAACGCAAGAAAGACAGGTCATGGACGGTGATAATTCTTTTTAGACCTTCGGCGGGAGAGCTCAAGCTCGTAAAATTAAAATGCGGCGACCAGAACAAGTCGACGCCGCCAAGAACCTTGTCTATCTTGGGATAATTGAGTGTCTTCTGGAAAAGATAATTGAAAATCTTATTAGGATAACGCGTCGCCCGGACAATTACCCGTTTAGAGTTCCACCGGCTCAGCCGGCTACTCAAGTCGCCCCATGAATTGTAAAAAAGCCGATACTCGCCTGCTTGATCAGCCGCCAAGATCGCCGCCAATAGTTTGGCCGTGTATTCGGAGATGCCGCTGTAGTGCTTATCCATGAGCACGCGGATATCAACGCCGATCTTCATGGCTCAGGTTTTTACTTATAAATTCGTTAATCTGCCGCTTGAAGTTGGCAATAGAATACTGCTCAGCGTGATGACGGATTGCCACCGAATCAAAATCTTCAAAACGGAATCCGCGGATGACGGCCGCCAGCGAAGCAGCTGTAGCATCACGGAAAAACAAACCGGTCCGACCCGGAATAACTGTCTCAGTCGCACCGCCCTTCTCATAGGCGATGACCGGACGGCCGCTGGCCATCGATTCGACGACTGTGATGCCGAAATCTTCTTCTTGGGGGTTGATAAAGGCTTGGGCGCCGCTGTAAAGCCGGGCTTTTTCTTCTTCAGAGATCCGTCCCAGAAACTCGATGTTAGTTGCTCCCGCAGCTAAAGTCCTGAGCCGCGGCAAGTCCACGCCATCGCCGAAAATTTTTATCCGGTATTCCGAACCCAGTTCACGAAAAGCGCCGATTATCAAATCGACCCGTTTATAAGGGGCGAGCCGGCAACCGGCCAGAAAATAGCGCTCGTCAGGGGCCTGGGCGCTCAAATCGGAGAGAAAAAATTTCTCAGTCTCGACCGGCGGGTAGATTACTTCGGCGTCACGGCGATAATACTTCTCGATCCGCCGCCGGATTGTCTGTGAATTGGCAATATACTTGTCCACGCGATCGCTCGCCGCCCGATCCCAGATCCGGAGGCGGTTCAGAACCAGGGAAATTATCTTCTTGAGCCATTTGCTGTAACGGAGTTCATTTATATATTGATGCGTATCGCTCCAGAGATAGCGAGTAGGAGTATGGCAATAACAGACATGGAGTGTTTCAGACGAAGTGATCACGCCTTTAGCAAAAGAACTTGTATCGGAAATCACGAGATCATAGCCACGCAAATCAAAAAACTCGACGGCCAGAGGCATGAAGACCAGATACCATTGGTAATGGCGGACGCCACCGGGCAGTTTCTGGATTATCGAAGTTTCGATCTGGCGCCCCTGAAAATACTTATTGACGTTTTCCGGCTCATACAAGAGAGTATAGATTGGCGCTTCGGGAAACATCTCTGCCAGAACCTTCAGCACCTTTTCGGCGCCGCCGTCCTGGGCGAGATGATCATGGATAAGAGCTACCTTCATAGTTTATTCAGCCTTACGGTTCTTAAGCACGGCCCAGGGAGTCCGGAGCATAATGGAAATATCGAGAAGCATGGACCAATTTTCAATATAATAGATATCAAGCTTAGCTTCTTCCTCAAAAAGCAAGTCACTGCGACCGGAAACTTGGGCCAGACCGGTGATACCCGGTTTGATAGTCAAGGTCTTACGATGATAATTTTCATACTTAGCCACCTCTTCGGGCAGGTGCGGGCGGGGTCCAACCAGGCTCATCCGGCCGGAAAAGACCAGAAAAAGCTCAGGCAGTTCATCTATCGACCAGCGCCGAATCAAGCGGCCGATACGGGTTACGCGCGGATCGTCCTTGATCTTGACCATCGGGCCGTCAGTCCGCAGATTACGGTCGGCCAACTCTTTATAACGCATGCTGTCGGAATTGGGGATCATGGACCGGAATTTAAAATAGCGAAACGGCGCACCGCCCTGACCGACGCGGGTTACGTAAGTACCATCATCGCGCCGAGAAAAAAAGATTGGCCCCTTAGAATCAATGACAATAGCCAACATAGCAAGAAGAAGGATGGGCGAAAATAGGATGATAAGCAGACCGGAAACGATGATGTCGAAGATGCGCTTGATGATGCGCCCCCAGCCATCAAGAGTCGTACGTTTAACCTCGACGATCGGGATGCCGATAACCTCAGCCACTTCCGTCCGAAGCACCTTGACCTCGAGCAGGTCAGCGACATATTTGAAAGTCAAGTGGTTATCATTGGTAAAATCATAGAGACGCAGGGTTTCGGCTTTAGATAGGTTGGGATCGCTCTGAATAATCTCATCCACCTCCCTGTCCTCCACAAATTCCGCGAGTTCCTGAGCCGTCTCCAAAGAAAAATTACGCACTCTTTTAATGACCTCAAAACCACTCCGACGATTGGAAGAAAATTCTTCGATCAGATTCTCCGTCGTCTGCGAATCGCCGACCAGAATAACCTTATGGACGCCAAGCCCGTAACGGAAAAGCCAGCGCTGTAGCCAGCGGATAAAAATGTGAGCGAGGCTGACATAAACAATAGCGAGCAGCCAACCAGCTAAAACAATAAAACGCGAGTCGAAGAGATCGCGTTGGAAAAAAATGATGATGGCCACAGCGGCTAAGCCGGCCGAAGAGGCCAGGATGATTTTCTGGAGTTCTTGAGCGATACGCCTCGCATCACGTATCTGGTAAACGCCACCCAGAATAAAGATAACGATCCAAAGAACGGCGATCACCAGCACCGATTGCAGATAGGCTTGGAAAGGTAGACTAAAAATAGCGGGCCGGATGCCTGCGGAAATATCGGAAAATCTCAGATAGTAGGCGGAAATTCCCGCCAGGACGAGGAGGAGAAAATCAACCGGGACAAAAAGCGCGGAAAAGAATGATTCAATCTTTTTCATAATGATTTGATAGTTATCAGGGCAGCCGTAAGCCGGATTCTGTTCTAGCGATCATTTATCTAAGGCCAGCCATTGCTGGCTGGCTCAAGCGAGCCACTTGTCTTGGACCGCCCTTAGGCGGGCCAGTTTGCTCTTGCTTCCGATAGGGTTTGCCGCGGGTCCTCCGTCACCGAAGGCCGAAACCGGTAGGCGTCTTGCGATGCCATCCGGCAACTTTTCACCTTTTATCCTGTTAAAAATTCCAGGATTAGTATAGTCTCTGTGGCACTTTCCCTATCCGTGGCCGCCTCCGCTATTGGCGGCTAACGACCCGGACGGTGGGCGTTACCCACTATCGTTTTAATGAAGTCCGGACTTTCCTCCCCTCTTTTTACGGGTAAACCCCTAAAAAGCGGAGCGATCGCCCGCTTACCCTGATAACTTCTCTATACTATACAATAAAATATAACAAAAATCAAGACTGTCTCAAACCGAAAAAAGACCGCCAGAAGGCGACCTCTTTTAGCCATTTTTTATTTTGTATTAGCAAATATTTCCCCAACCTGCTCTTGGCTGAGCGCTCCCTTATAAATGCGTAGATCATCCAGGGCAGCCGCAAAGAAGTTGGTGGCGATCTCCAGGCGCTTGATGATTTCCGTCTCTTGCATCCAGATAAAAGACGCCCAAGCCGCTTCTTCCCCGTCCACGTAAAGGCTCAGCCGATAGCGATAGGAATCATAGACCAGGGCCACATGATGCCACTCGCCGTCCGGCGGCAGTCCGACATCCATGCCCTCGGCGAGTATCCCATATTGACCATTGAAGTGATAGCCGAGGCGATAGTGGTTAGCGTTGAGAGTTAAGAGTTTCTTCGCCTCCGGTTCGCTGCCGCTCAGAACGATATTAGCCTGTCCCTCATCGGGATGCGCGCTATTGCGCCACCAAAATGCGATCGAAACATCCCGGCCGCTAAGCGGCAGATCTAAATCGGCGCTGAGCGTTTGATTGAGTCCGGTTGAGATCGCATAGTTATCGTGTCGCCGGGCGGTCCAAAGATTCGGGTATACGTCCATCTGGGTACCGTGACGGCTATCAACCGCTACCGCACCGCTGTCCTCTTCAAATTCCCAGAAGTATTCAAGTTCCGCCGCCAGTTGCGGCAAACGGGCCACGATAGGAGCGAAGGGCGAATCTAAAATATAATCTGACAATATCTCGGAACCGCTAAGCGGGCGATGCCAGACCGCTACTTCGTCGATGAGTGTTGAGTCGGAATCACCGCTAAGCTCTAAAGTGGACATTACCGGCAAGTTGGCCATAAATTCTTCCCGAATGATCTCTGCGCCGTCAAGATACACGGCCCAATAATCTGCTGCCTGATCGATAGTCAAAACGACCTGATGCCAATCATCATCAAAACGCACTTCCTGATAGTAACGCCACTGGGAGTTGGGCAGTCCCTCGACGGTAAACAAATTCTCCTCTAGGATGAGGAGTACCGGGCTGGCGTCCGGGCTGGTCATTTTCAGGCGCAAACGCGGAAATTGCCCTTTTTTCTTATACTGGAAACCAATAGAAAAACTATCCAGATCAGCCGGGGGTAAAAGCGGTACACTGACGATATCTTTGTTGTGTCCCAATTCCCGGGCGCACTCCCACTTTCCCACTTCCCATTGGCCCGGACCGTAACACTCGTCAAAGTGCCAGAGATTAATAAGCCCCGCGGACTCAATCGGCGTGTAACGTTCATCAACTGGCTGTATCGGATCAATCTCGCTTCCCGGCTCATCAGTGGGAATAAGATTGAAATCAGTGGAATTATTACCGCTCTGGCCGATCCGATTAAGTATATAGCCGTCATTAATCTCCAGCGCCGGACCGGCGCCAGCAAAAAAGGACGCCCCCTCACCGAAGCCGACCGCGTCCATGATATCCGGATCTGTGCTGGAGCTGACCGGGCCCTTCGCTAAATAAATCGTGTAGTCTCGGCCGGACCAGACAAATTCATCGCGCGTCGCCAGGGCGTCGGCGCGGCTCTTATAAAAATCAGCGGCGTCATCCCGGACAATCAGATAACGACCGCCACCACTGACGACGGTTCCCCCGGGATATGCGCCATCCGCCTCGTTACCGATGCGCATCATGAGACTCGGGTCCTCGGCTGTTTTAGTCTTTTCCAAGCGATAGCCATAGACAGCCAGATCGATGGCTTGAGCCGTCGGATTAGTAAGCTCGATCCAATCGTTACTCCCGGTCGCGTATATCTTGCCAATCAGAATAGGGGGCGTAGTCGTGGCGAGAGGTGCCTCTTCTTCCGGCTCTTCTTCCCCCGAAGCCCCATTGTCAACATTTTCTTCATTTTCCTCCTCCTCAACCTGATTCCAAATAATTGTCGGATCATCAGCGGCGACCAGTTTGAAATCGCTAGCGTTATCATGATTTACCGCGATGCGGCTCAAGATATAATTATCCCTTATTTCAAGCGCCGGTGCGCTTCCCTGAAAATACGCGGCCTCCGGACCAAAGCCGACGGCCTCGACAATGTCTTCATCAGCGCTGGAACTGATCGCCCCGTTACCTAGATAGATCGTGTAACCGGAACCGCCCCAAGAGAACTCCGAGCGCGTACCGATCGCCTGGGCTCTACCGTGATAGTAAGGGCCGGCGTCCGAACGGACAATTAGATAACGCCCCTTAGATTTTATTATCGTGCCGCCCGGATATGAACCGTCCGCCGGATTTCCGAATCGCATAACAAGCCCCGGATCTTCCGCGCTCTTAGTCCTTTCCAGCCGATAACCGGCTGTTGCCAGATCAAAATCATAATCCGTCGGGTTATATAGCTCTATCCAATCGTTGTCGCCGGTAGCGTAGATCTGATTGATGCGCGCCAGTCTTGGGGCATCATCGCTAGCTTGAGCAGCGGGGTTACTTATTATTGCGGCTGGTAAAATTGCGCTCGAAGTGGTGGTCGCTGTCGGATTATACAGAACCGTAACGGCAGGCGAGCTGACGCCAGACGGCGCTGATGAGCTAGAGGAAGCGGCTCTAGCCGGACCGGCAACGGACGTTTTTTTAGAATTCACTGTGACACCTGAAGTAGCGGGCAGGTCGGTGGCGGCCAGCGGAGACGGCAAGACTTTAGGGG
>CAZLGE010000009.1:0-22388 GCA_964559375.1 uncultured Gammaproteobacteria bacterium
CGGTTATTCTGGAACTGGGGCGGTCGAAGAAGAGCGGGCTGCCCTTTTGGCGGCGCGCGTGAACGCCAAGCGACGGCTGGCTGAATTACAAACCGGCGGAGCGGCCGGTGGACGCGACCTGGCCGCTATCCTGAAGACCGCTGCCGATCTCAGGATTGATCAGTTGACCAAAGATCGCGGCGGTTTGAATGATAGGGACAAATCGTTTAGAAAATATAAGAATAAAGCTGTTTTCAAGAAGATCACTCAGGTCGTAGGTACGGGCCTCGTCTTGGGAGCTACCATCCAGGAAGCGATCAGTTTCTTGAGCGATCACCAGGAAGGAGTTGTCGAGCACCTAATAAAGGGCGACAACCGAACCCTGGGCGCGCATGATACGGCTCTTGAAGCTTTGAAGAATTATATCGGCGGTGGATCGGCCGCTACGGAACAGTTGCAGGAAGTGGCAGTCGTGGGCGGGACGGTAAAATTACCGGCGAGCTGTAGCTGGCTTCAGAATCCGGACGGCTCCTATAGCGTACTGCGCGGTTCCGATGTCTTAGCCGACGGCCTTCATTTTAATCCCGATGGCTCATTAACCGATCAGGCCAAGGAAATTCTAGCCGGTAACGATATCGCTATCACTGAAACCCAGCATTTAATCGATCAGGGAACCGCCACCGAGACTGTTACCACCACTCCTAACGATTATATCGCCAAGCACCCGGATCAGTTCGAAGAGATCTCCCGCCAAAGATGGAACGCCAATGATACCCCCATGTATCAGGGCGAAGACGGTAAGTGGTATGGTGCCGATCTTAACGAGCGCCTCCTTGATTGGGGCGGTGATAATAGAACGGGCATCAACACGGAAACCGGCGCCTATGAGATGAGCGCTTTTCGCATGACGCCGGATGGGTCTTTCCAGACGATAAACGGGCTAAAACTTAGTGATAATGCTACAGAAATGATCAAGGAAGGAAAGATGAGCATCCTCTTTTCTTTGTCGGCGGAAACACAGAATCAGGTTATCGAAGTGCCGATCGATCCGGCGACCGGCAAGATCAGCATCCCGCAGGATAGCGACCTAGGCAAACTTTTGTTCGCGGATGAAAACGGCCGGGCCGTTTTGAAAGCCAAGTTTGCGGAAGTCGCTTTCACGAGCGGGGAACTGGAAAATGGCGTGAAGCAGGTCCGCCTGTTTGCCACAGCGGTCGGTGAGGGTCTAAAGGAAGTGACTGATACGGTCACCACGGCAAAACCGCCGCTTGTTACGACAATCAGCGGATTGGGTGTGGATCGGACTTGGATAATGCAGCCCTTCGTGCCCTTTGGCATGCGGACGCCGCTTACCCCGATTCCGGAGATTGCCCCAATTTATAACATATATAATGCCCAGCCGGTAGAAGGAGCGGCCCGGGAAAAAATGGATAAGAGACGCTCTGAAACTTTGGAGAAGAATCCGCGAGCGAAACTGGATCATTATAAGGAGGCAGAAAAATATTTAGGCAAACTAGATAAGGCATATTTAGACGAGGTGGAAACCCTCGCTCAGGCAGCCGGACCGATGTCAGAGAAAAATAAACTTTCGGTCTGTATCCCGGTCGCCGGCCATCAGGAAGGTAAAAAGATATATGATTCTTTGAAGAATTACACTTACCAATCTGCTGATAAGAAAAGCTTTGAAATTTGTCTTCTTGTCAATCATCCGGATCGGGATATGCAAGGACGTAAAGTTAAGCCAGATAAGACTTTATCGGAAATCAAACGTTTTAAGAAAGATTATCCTGACGTTCAAGTAAAAGTGATGTACAAGGTCCTGCCTAGGGAGCAGGCAAATATCGGTCTGGTGCGAAAGCTGCTGAGTGATTCTGTTTTATGTCGCCATCATGATCGAGGAAAGGATGCTCCCGATCTGCTCATGGTTTCTAACGATGCTGATAACTTGGGGCTTGATCCTCGTTACGTCCAAAATTTCATCGATCGTTTTTCTGCTAACCCCGAATTAGACGGCATGCTGGGACAGCTGGACTGGGATCCCGAGGCTTATGTTAAATACCCCCTGGTTCATGTCGGCACCCGCATTTTTCAATATTATTCTGCTTATGGCCGGGCAACTCGAGGCGGGATTGTTTCAAGTGGCGCTAACTTTGCTTATCGTTCCAGCATCTATTCCGGAATTGGCGGATATCTGGACGATGTCCCTGGCGGTGAGGACGTTGCTTTGGGACAGGCGATCGCATTAGCCCGGGGAAGTGTAAAAAATGGCATACGGGGCACATCCTACGAAACCCAGGGTCACGGCGGTTCTGCCTCTCGCCTGTTTACTTCGGCTCGGCGGGCGATTGATGTCCTGAAGAAATACGGGCTCGCCCCCGTTGAGCAGTGGGATAAGGGATTTAGCCCCTTTGATGATGAGATTAGGCGGATGGATCTCAATGATTCATCCGAAAAGGAGATTGATTATAAGAATAAGGCTTGGCAAAAAAAGTTTAAGGAAAATTTAGAGCATATTATTAATCGGACTCTTGATGTCTACGAGAGAGGCGAAAAGATAGGCAAGAAGAGATCACTTTATCGCAAGGAAATATTATCGCGTCTCGGTATTGAATATAATCTCGATGCCAACAAAAACGTAGTCATTACAAATATGTCTAAGCTTATTGAAGGCTTGATATTATACCAGAAGGAAGGAGTGCTTCAGAGAGATGCGCGTTCCGGAAAGCCCGAAGCAGCTGCTGAGTTAAAAAATACTCGGCAGTCCAGGGTTGACTTGGAAAATAAGCGTCGAAAAGAATTTGAGAAGCAGGCCGCCAAGGAAGCGGAGGGAGAGCGGCAGGTTATTGAGCAGAATGATTTAGCTCTTGGTGACTTTTATAAGAATGATAAGCTGGCCTTCAAAGTCAGTCCGGACATGCAAGTTATTAAGCCTGAGGATAATGGCGAAGATACGACTGACCTGGACGGTGAGTATGTCCGGCGCAACAAAGCGGTAATCACGGACACGGAGAATGGCAGGGTGTCGGCTGGTTATGAGAAAAATACCAAGAAAGCTGTGGTTATCAAGGAGAATCCTAAGAGTGGTCTCTCTAAGAAAGGTCCGGAGCAGTATTTAGCTAAGCTTAAGTTTCAGGACCCCGCGCTCCTCTTGCCCCTCAAGACCATAGACTCGAAAGACAAGGTGACAAGAATCTATGAGGCTGCGGAGACCGATCTGGACCGCTACTTGAAGAAACAGGCCGATTACCAGTTGTCGCCTAAGGATGCCCTGTCAGTAATTATCCGTTTGAGCGATGTTACTGGTAAGCTCCATAAGATGAATATGGTCCACGGGGATATCCATCCTGGTAACGTTTACCTGTTTAAAGAGGGAATAAAATTAGGAGATATTGATGAAGCTTATGTCGGAAAATTCGTGAAAAAAGGCATGGGTGGGAATCGTTTCATAATGACTCCCGAGATGTTCGTAGAGGAAGATCGAGGAGTTTCTTTTGAGAAAAATATCGACATCTATGCTCTATGCTCCAGCCTGTATAAGATGATTGTCGGGCGGTGGCCGCATCAGATAGTCGATAATAAGATGACAATCGAAGAGAAGCAGGCGAAGTACAAGGATTTGCACGAAAACGAGAAGGTGGACTATCCGGATAGCGTACCAGTCAGTCTTAGACCGATACTTGAGAAAGGCTTAGCGGTCAAGCCTGCTGACAGATATAAGAGCATAAATTATTTCTTGCAGGATCTCCTAAGTATCTATAATAAGCTATAAGTTTCCTGAGCAATCAAAAGGCCCGGTCTTAATTTAGGGCCTGGTTTTTTGGTAATATTCTATAAGAAGGTGTGCGCTGGATCCGCTTTTAGTTTTCTACTAGAAACTAAAGCCAACTTGTTTTTATAAGTTGGCACAGCCTATTAGTAGATTGTTAAGGAACATGCCCAGTTTTTGATTGCCTTTCTCGCCAAAATAAGGTAATATTTAGATATAAAATTTATATAAATTAACTCTAATAAACGACGGGTTTCGTCTAGTTTTTTATGTTAAGAACGCACACTTGTGGTGAATTAAACAAGGCTAACATTAAACAGAATGTTAGTATCTCCGGCTGGGTGAATAGTGTCCGCAACCACGGCGGTTTGATTTTCGTTGATTTGCGCGACCGTTACGGCCTCACCCAGGTGAAGTTCAATCCGGAATTAAACTCCGCGGCCGCGGCCGTTGCTGAACAGCTGCATAACGAATGGGTGATCAGGGTGAAGGGCGTCGTCCAATCCCGTCCGGATGATATGGTCAACCCCAAGCTGGCGACTGGCGAGATCGAAGTGGAAGCAGCGGAGATGGAAATCCTGAGTCAGGCCAAGACTTTGCCGTTTGAAATTAACGAAGACAAATCAGGTGAGGCTAATGAAGCTATCCGCCTGAAGTACCGCTTTTTGGACTTGCGTCGCCCCAAACTCCAGAAGATGTTGGAAACCAAAGATAAGTTTATCTCCCACGTGCGCCAATACTTCCAGTCCCGCGGCTTCGTCGAGGTGCAGACGCCGATTCTGGCCAACTCCTCTCCGGAGGGCGCCCGTGATTTTCTCGTCCCATCCCGTCTTTATCCGGGTAAATTTTACGCTCTGCCGCAAGCACCGCAGCAGTTTAAGCAGCTGCTCATGGTTGGTGGACTCGACAAATATTTCCAGATCGCGCCCTGTTTCCGTGATGAAGATCCGCGCATGGACCGCCATTATGGTGAATTCTATCAGCTTGACATGGAGATGAGCTTTGTCGAACAGGAAGATATCTTCCAGATAATGGAGCCACTCATGATCGAACTCACAGAAAAGTTCAGCACTAAGAAAAATTGTAATCTTCTGAAAGATGGTCGCTTTGCCCGGCTCTCTTGGCACGAGGCCATGGAAAGATACGGCTCCGACAAGCCTGATTTGCGTTTTGACCTGCCTATCCATAGCATTAGCGATATCGTCGCTTCCTCTGGCTTCTCGGTGTTTGAAGAAGTCCTAAAGAGCAAGGGGGCGGTCCACGCTCTGCGGATTGAGGGCGGCGCCAAGTTCAGCCGGCGTGAAATTGATGAACTTATCGACCTGGCCAAGAAAAAGGGTGCTTCCGGATTGTCCTACATCCTCCTTAAAGAAGGAACCTTCAATTCCGCTCTGGCCAAGTTCCTAAAACCAGAAGTTATCCGACAGATCGTCGAGACTTGCCAGGCCAAGGAGGGCGACGCCGTCTTCATCGCCGCCGATAACTGGCGGACGGTCTGTAACGTGCTGTGCACGGTTCGAATCGAAGCGGCCGAACGTCTGGGCCTTAAAGATAATAATCTGGCAGCCTGGGTTTGGATTGTTGATTTTCCTATGTTTGATTATTCTGATATCGAAGAAGGACGGATCGACTTCGGCCATAATCCCTTTTCCATGCCTCAAGGCGGTATGAAAGCGCTTAAGGAACAATCACCGCTCGATATCCTCGCTTATCAGTATGACCTTGTTTTGAACGGCTTCGAAGTTTCAAGCGGTGCGATCCGTAATCATGAGCCAGAGATAATGTATGAAGCGTTTGGCATTGCTGGCTACAGCCACGAAGATGTCGATCGACGTTTCGGCGCGATGATCAACGCTTTCTCTTATGGCGCTCCGCCTCACGGTGGCAATGCCCCCGGCCTTGACCGTCTGCTCATGGTTTTAAATGATTGGGATTCTATTCGGGATATCTACGCTTTTCCCAAGGACGGGCAGGGACGCGACCTGATGTCCGATTCGCCGAGTGAAGTCTACCCACAGCAGTTAGCCGATTTGAATCTGAGTATCAATCCCAAAAAAGCTAAATAAATGTCCATCAATAACGAACAAATTAATATAGAAAAAGTTTTAGTGAAAGCGATCTACCGCGCACCGGAGCAGTATCTGAACCGGGAGTTGAGCGTGGCCGGCTGGGTAAGGACCGTCCGCAGCTCTAAAGAGTTCGGTTTTATCGAACTCAACGACGGATCGTTTTTTAAGAGCCTGCAGGTCGTTTTTGCGGCCGACCTTCCAAATTTTTCGGAGATTGAGAAGGTGAGCGTTGGCTCGTCTCTTTACGTAAGCGGGAGACTGGTGGAGTCGCCGGCCGCTGGCCAGCCCTTTGAACTTAAGGCGCAAAGCATCACGGTAATTAACCAGGCGCCGGCCGATTATCCGCTCCAGAAGAAGCGGCACAGCTTTGAGTTTCTGCGGACCATCGCGCATTTGCGCGGCCGCAGCAACACTTTTTCCGCCGTTTTCCGTTTGCGCAGTGTGCTCAGCTTTGCCATCCATAAGTTTTTTCATGATGAGGGTTTCGCCTATGTCCAGACGCCGATCATCTCGACAAGCGACGCCGAAGGCGCGGGCGAGATGTTTCAGGTGACCACGCTTGATCTAAAAGCTCCGCCGCGCGACCAGAAAGGGGAAATAGACTACAGTCGGGATTTCTTCGGCCAGAAAGCCGGTTTGACCGTGAGCGGCCAACTAAACGCTGAGGCCCTAGCGATGGGGTTAAATAAGGTTTATACCTTCGGCCCCACCTTCCGGGCAGAAAATTCCAATACGACCCGTCATGCCTCAGAATTCTGGATGATGGAACCGGAAGTCGCTTTTAATGATCTGTCCGCTAATATGGATCTGGCGGAGAAGATGCTCAAGTATCTGATTAGGTCCGCCCTTGAAGCACTGCCCGAAGAGATGGAGTTTTTCAATAAGTTTATCGATCCGGGCCTGAAAGAGCGTTTGGATAATATTGTAAAAGCCGATTTCGCCCGCGTCAGTTATACGGCGGCAGTGGAGATATTGGAAAAGAGCGGCGAGAAATTCGCTTATCCGGTGAAATGGGGCATCGATCTCCAGACTGAGCACGAGCGTTATTTGACGGATCAAGTTTACCAGAAACCGGTTTTTGTGACCGATTACCCTAAGGATATCAAGGCCTTCTACATGCGTATTAATGAGGATGGGAAGACGGTGGCGGCGGTCGATCTCCTAGTCCCTGGCGTGGGCGAGATAATCGGCGGCAGCCAGAGAGAGGAACGTCTAGAATATTTGGAAAAGCGCATGGCGGAGATGGGCCTGAAAACCGAAGATTATGGCTGGTATCTGGACTTGCGCCGCTACGGCTCAGTGCCGCACGCCGGCTTCGGTCTGGGTTTCGAGCGGCTCATTATGTACCTGTCCGGCATGGCCAATATCCGCGATGTGATCCCATTCCCGCGCACGCCTAAGAACGCTGATTTTTAAAACTATGTTTTCGCTGGGTCTAAATATGATCATAATCTTACCTTTCCTTGCTTTGCTCGTAGTGTTGTTCGCTATGATGGTGAGGGAAGAGCAAAAAAATATGGACAACAAGCACAACGCGAAGTACGCTTTTTATTATCTGTTATCGCTCGTTGCTCTCGTCTTCACAGCTCTATCGGTCGGGATGATCGTTTTTAGCATCATTGACAAGACGATCGCCGACGCGCTCATGAACTACCGCGGTATCGGTGACGGTTCGCTCAAGTTTGGGATCTCCGCGCTCCTGATCGCCGCCCCGATCTATTACGTCACCGCTATTATGATCGGCAAAGGCTTGAAGTCCGGTGAGCTGGATAAGGAGTCGCCGCTGCGCCGCTGGCTGACCTATTTTATCCTGCTCATTTCTTCACTCATCATCCTCGGCGTCTTTATCGTCGTCATGAATAATTTTCTGTCGGGTGAATTGACGACCCGCTTTATCCTTAAGGCGCTCGTGGTCTTTGTGATTTCCGGCGCCACTTTCACTTATTATTTGTATGAAGCCAAACGGGCGACCGCTGGACAGTCTGACCAGGTGATCAAGATTTTCGGCTGGGCGTCGCTCGCGGTTGTCGTCGTCGCTTTTGTGTCCGCTTGGTTCTTCGTGGAGTCGCCGCAGACGGCACGGGCCCGCCGCCTAGACCAGACGCTTATAAATAACATCAACATGATCGAGAGCGCCGTCAATACCTATTATACCCGTCATGAAGCTCTGCCTGAAGATATCGCCGCCATTCAGGCTGATGATATCTACCTGGATGACCGTACCCTGAATGATCCGGAAACTAATGAGCCGATCGTCTACAATCGTCGGGGTGGCCGCTCGTTCGAGCTCTGCGCCACGTTCCGTCTTGATAGCCGCGATAGTGTCGAAAACTCCTACTACTACCCCGGCGATTCCAAGCAGCACGGTGCCGGCTACCAGTGTGTGTCGGGTAGCCTGTATGCCGAAATAGACAAGATCGGTCGTTAACTAATCTTTGCGCTTCGCGCCCTGTTATGATGGAATTCACCACGGAAAAATTTTCTGGGCCGCTCGGCCTACTCCTCTCGCTGATTGAAAGCGAAGAGATGGATATTACCGAGATCTCTTTGGCTAAGATCGCTGACGAGTATGTTAACCATATTCGCGGCGCTTCCGATATCGATCCTGAGGAGATGGCGGATTTTTTGGTGGTGGCGGCCAAGCTTCTCTATATCAAGTCCAAAGCTCTCTTACCCTATCTTTATACCGACGAAGACGAAGAAGAGATTGACGATCTGGAGCGCCAACTGCGCATGTATAAGGAATTTGTGACAGCCAGCCAGAATGTGAAAGGGATCATCGCCGAAAAGAATTGGCTCTACCTCCCGCCGCTGTCTGCCGGCTGGCGGAGTAGTCGCCGCCAGCAGTTCAACTTGCCGGCCTTCTCACCTCCCGCCAAATTGACGGTGGCTATGCTCCACGACAAATTTTTGACACTGGCTGCTGCTCTAGCTAAATTAGCTGAGAAACCTCTGGATGAATCTGCGCTGGAAGTCCAGGTAAACATCGAGGAGAAGATCAGCCTCATCAAGGCGATGCTCCTGGGCAAGATAAAAGTTAGCTTCACCAAGCTACTTGCCGCCGCGACAACCAAGACGGAGGTGATTGTTAGCTTTCTGGCGCTTCTGGAGCTGGCTAAGCAGCGGGAACTGGTTTTTGAACAGACGGAACTTTTCAGTGAGATTCACATCACTGAGAACGCTGATTGATGTAAGAGTAATGTCAATTTACTAAGGTTTGAATAAGTATGACCCTAAAATCACAGATCGAATCGCTGCTTTTTGTCTCCCTTAAGCCTATGGGCGTAAAGGAGCTGGCGGCTTTTATAAAAGCTAAGGCGGGTGAGATTGAAAAAGCGCTTGAGGAATTGGCAGCCGATTATGCCGCTACCGAACGCGGTTTGGCGCTCGTCAAGAACAATGGCCGCTATCAGCTGACAACCGCAGCTGCTAATTCGGAGTGCGTCCGGGCATTTCTTCAGGATGAGACCAGCGGCGAGCTTTCCCAGCCCAGCCTGGAAGCGCTCACGATCATTGCCTACCGCGGGCCGATCGCGAAACTAGAGCTAGACCGCATCCGGGGCGTCAATTGCAGCTTGATTATCCGTAATCTTCTCCTGCGCGGCCTAATCGAAGAAAAACTCATGAAGAACGAAAGCGAATATTATTATACCGTCACCCACGACTTCGTCCGCTGGTTAGGACTGTCTAGCGCGGATGGGCTGCCTGATTACGGGAAGCTGAACAAACTATCTCTTGATTCGACTGCTCCGGCGCCGGCCGGGACAGGCGTACCAGCTGAATCAACCTTATAACCAAATGATAATGATCCTGACCGGAATTCTCAACATAATCCTCGCGGTATTTTTGAATTTTGGCGGCCTGCCGGCTATAATCAACACCGATGCCGTCATGATAAATCTCAAACCGGATGCGCCGCTCGCTCCGTGGAATGATGAAATCGCCCGACGCGGTGCCGTCTTGGCAGCCGATGATCGATTCTTCCTATTTACCCGGCGGCCGGACGAACCTCAACCGATTGCCAGTATCACGAAACTCATGACCGCCCTGGTGTTCATCGACAATAATCCGGGCTGGGATGAAGTATACGAGATCCGATTCGAGGATAAGATTGAAGGGGGCCGTCTGAATCTGTTTTTGGGAGAGCAGGTGACGGTCCGTGATCTGTTCTATACCAGTTTGATCGCTTCCGATAACGGCGCGACGATCGCCCTCGTGCATTCCACTGGTCTAGGCGAAGAAGAATTCGTCCTCCAGATGAATGCCAAGGCCCAAGCTTTGGGCCTGGCCCACACCACTTTTAGCGATCCGATCGGTCTGAGCGCTACTAATGTTTCGACGGCGCGCGAAGTGGCCTGGCTGGCGCAAGCGGCTTTCGCAGTGCCGGAGATAAGGCAAGCGACGGTCAACCGCGAATTCTCCTTTAATACCCTAAACGGCCGCGAAAAAAAGATTGAATCGACCGACGATTTATTGTTTGTGGCTTCTCCGGGCGCGCCCGAGATCCTGGGCGGTAAGACCGGCTATACGGATGAAGCGGGCTATTGCTATGTCGGTTATATGAAAGGTCTGGACGGACGGACCGTGATTTCCGTCGTACTCGGCGCCAGTGGCCGTAACGACCGCTTTCGGGCCAGCCGTGATCTGGCCGATTGGGCGCTTAATTATTTTGACTGGGCCGGTCGGCCGCTCCGGAGTGCCGGACGTTAATCAGAGATATCAGTTATGCCATATATCAGCGGTTGTTATCAAAAGTTTCGCCAAGTGTTCGCTCGCTATTTTCCCGGTGTCTACGGTATATTTGAGCGCCGGAAGAAGATCATCAAGTTCTTTATTGCTGGGGGAATTTCCGGCGGCGTCGATCTGGTTGCTCTACATGTCTTCCATAGCTGGCTGGAGTGGGGGATCGTCCTGTCGACCAGTGCCGCTTTCGTTGTCGCTTTCCTAGTGAGCTTCACGCTTCAGAAATTTTGGACTTTCCGGGATAATAGCCAGGATCGGATCGCCGGACAACTGGGCATGTACCTGATAAACGGCCTGATCGGCCTGTATCTGAACGGTTTCCTGATGCATCTACTGGTGAGTGGCTATGGCGTCTGGTATATCGCCGCTCAGATTGTGGTCAATCTAATCATCGCCATCCAGAACTTTATTGTTTATAAATTCATCGTATTTAAGAAACGTCATGAAATTGTCAGTCAGAAAAAAAAGATTGGGTGAACCGCCGGAGATGTGGCTGCGCCGGGCCGGCTATATTTACCTACCGGAGCGCGCGGACGGCCAGGCGAGCTTCGCGCGGCGTTTGAGTCGTGATTTTTACCCCCGCTTCCATGTTTATTTTACCGTGGCTGGCCAGGGTGAGGCGGAGATGGTGACTTTCAATCTGCATCTGGACCAGAAGCGGCCGGGCTATCAGGGATTCAGCCGCCATAACGCGGAATATGACGGGGAAGTCGTTGTTGGGGAGATGGAGAGGCTGAAGGGCCTGCTAGTACCGGATTTTTTTGAATAAACTATGTCTGAGACCGACGAAATAAAATCTAAATTGGATATCGTGGAAGTGATCCGCGAGTACGTGCCGGTCAAGGCGGCCGGCGCGAGTTTTCAGGCACTCTGCCCGTTTCATAACGAAAAGACGCCATCCTTTACGATTTCGCCGGAAAAACAGGTCTGGCATTGCTTTGGCTGCGGTCGCGGCGGTGACGTCTTTTCCTTTGTCATGGAAAAGGAAAGCCTGAACTTTCCCGAAGCCCTGCGCCTCCTGGCTAAGAAGGCGGGTGTAACCCTGAAGAATGAGAATCGGGAGAGCTATTCTGAGCGCAATCGTTTGCTCGATATTATGGAGCTGGCCGGCCGTTACTATGCTCATATATTCAGTACCGACTCCGGCCAGGAATTTCGGAAGTATCTCCTAGATCGCGGTTTGACGGAAGAGACGATTAGCGACTGGCAGATCGGCTGCAGCCAAGACAGCTGGGACAGTTTGTACAAATTTTTAAAAGCCCGGCCGATCGAAGGTCAGAAATTTACCGATGAAGAGATTTTCGCTGCCGGCCTGACGGTCAAGAAGAATCAGGCGCCAGGGAGTAGCCGTGGTTATTATGATCGTTTCCGCGACCGGATAATGTTTCCCATCTGGGACGCTAGCAATAATCTGATCGCTTTTACCGCCCGCGTGAATCCGGCTAAAGAGAAGACAGAGAAGTTGGGCAAGTATATTAATAGTCCTCAGACCAGGATCTATGACAAGAGCCGCGTACTATTTGGACTGAATAAGGCTAAGACGGCGATTAGAGAAGCTGATCTGGCGATTGTTGTCGAGGGGCAGATGGACGTTATTTCTTGCCATCAGCACGGTTTTAAGAATGTCGTCGCCTCTTCGGGAACGGCTCTCACCGCTGAACAGGTTTCTCTGCTCAAGCGATTCACGGCAAACGTCGCCCTCCTTTTTGATATGGACCAGGCCGGCCAGCTAGCGGCTGATCGGGGCATCCGTGAAGTCTTGGCTCAGGAGATGAACCTGAAAGTGATCATTCTGGCTTCGGGAAAGGATCCGGCCGAGGCACTTCGCCATGACCCGGAAGAGTTCCAAGTGGCGGTAGCAGCGGCTAAACCGATGCTTGAATACTATTTCACGAAGATAACAGCCGGACTCGATCTAGAACAGATGGATAATAAGCGCGTCGTGAGCCAGAAGATGTTTGCCATGATCGACCTGGTCGTCAATAAGACGGAGCAGGGGTTCTGGCTCAAGAAGATGAGTGAAGCGCTCGGTTTTTTCGAGCCGGATACGCGCGAAGAATTCGTGAAGTGGCGGGCCAAGAATAGCGTATTAAAAAATGATGGCCGCCAGTCCGGCGCAAGCCGAGAAACGGCTGCCCTTCCGAAGATGAGCCGCGAAGATAAGCTGGCAGAAAGGCTGCTGGCCCTTCTGGTACGTTTTCCTGAATTTGTCAATTATGCGAGCAGTAACCTGGAACCGGAAGATGTGTCCGCTTCTGTTCTCGCTGGGTTTTACAAGAACCTGATTATCTACTATAATAAAGCTGCTTCTTTAGATTACGACGCTTTCCGCGCTCAGTTGGGCGGCGGGGGAGAAGAGCAAAGATTATTAGATAAACTAGTCCTTTTGGGAGAAAAGGATTTTTATGATTTTGAGGGGGATCAGGCTAAAGCGGAACTTATCAGTATCATCTTTGAACTCAAGAAATATGATAAAAAGAAATTGATTTTGAAGCTGCAACGGGCGATCGCTCAGGCGGAAAAAGAGGGTCGGATGGATGAACTCGCCGGACTCATGAATGATTTAAAAAATTTAACGGCCGGGTAAGTTCCGGTTATTTATGTCGAAAAAAGCCATGACTAACAATAAAAAGGCTAAGGCCGCGAAGACACCGATCCGGAAAAAGAAAGCCGGCCCGGCCCCGAAGACCCGGAAATTGAGTGGCGGCAAGGATCGCAAGAAGCCGGTCCGTCGTTTTTCATCGGGGACGGTCCGTTCGGCTGAGCCGCGGCCAGTCGTCAAGCCGAGTGTCGAGCAGATGAAGCGGCTGATTGACAAGGGACGCCTGCGCGGTTTCATCACCGAGACTGAACTTCTCTATCTTTTTCCGGAAGTGGAAGAATACGTTTATGATTTTGACGTCTTTTTGGGCGATTTGCAAAAAAGCGGCGTGAAGATTATGGAAGACTCTGGGCGCATCCTGGATACAGCGGAGAAGAAAGCCGCTGAACCGCCTCTGACTGGTCGGGCGCTTGCCCACCAGAACGCTCTCAATATTGATTTGTCTAAACTCAGCGCCGACTCCATTCAGATGTATCTTAAAGAGATCGGCAAAGTGCCGCTCCTGAGCGGCGAAGAGGAAGTGGAGCTCGCCAAACGTAAGGAGAAGGGTGATAAGGAAGCGGAAAAGAGGATTATCGAAGCCAATCTCCGTCTTGTCGTCTCGATTGCTAAGAAGTTCGCTGGCGCTAAAGGCATGAGCCTCCTCGACCTTATTCAGGAAGGGAATATCGGACTGTTTCGCGCCGTTGAGAAGTTTGAGCACCGCAAGGGTTTCAAATTTTCGACTTACGCCACCTGGTGGATCCGTCAGGCAATCACTCGCGCTCTCGCCGATCAATCCCGTACCATCCGTATTCCCGTCCATATGGTGGAAACGATCAATAAGTTCCAACAGGTCCAGCGTAATCTGATTCAAGAACTGGGCCGCGAGCCGCTCGCCGATGAGATCGCCTCGGAGATGGGAGAAGAATTAGATAAGGTCCGTTACATCATGAAGATCTCGCAGGACACTATTTCGCTTGAAACGACGATCGGCGATGACGATGAAGATTCTACTCTCGAAGATTTCATTGAAGATGTGAAGAACGTGACGCCGGACCGGGCGGCCGCCCTCCAACTCCTCAAGGATTATGTGAAGGGTATCGTCGCCCAGCTCTCGCCGCGCGAACAGAAGATTCTCGAGATGCGCTTCGGTCTTATCGACGGTGTAGCCCATACGCTCGAAGAAGTCGGTCAGGAATTTGAGGTCACCCGTGAACGTATCCGTCAGATCGAATCAAAAGCTTTAGAAAAGATTCGGAAGTTCAAGGGGCTCGAGAAGCTCAGAGATTATTAATTCTATTATGATGAAGAAAATCAAGAAAAAATGGTGGTGGCTGGCCGCGATAATAATTATCGTTGTCAGTTTGACGTTCTGGCTTAGAGGGCGGGAGCCCCAGCCGGAATATACCACCGCCGAAGTGAGGCGCGGCCAGCTAGTCCAGACGGTGAGCGAGACGGGAACGGTCAAGCCGGTGAAGAGTTTGGATCTGAATTTCCCGCAGAGCGGACAGATTAGCCTGATTATAGCTAAGGTCGGGGATCGGGTCATAAAAGACCAGGTCATTGCCGAATTAGACCAGAGTTCGCTTATGATCCGGGAGCAGGAAGCCCAGGCTAGCCTGCAGTCAGCTCTCGCCAGTAAAGCGAAGCTAGTGAGCGGCGCTACCACAGCCGAACTCGCCGTTCTGGAAGCTCAGGTCCGGCAGGCCCGGTCGGCTTACGAAGGCGCGACTAGTGATTATGACAAGACCCGGAAGACCGGAGCGGAAAATATCGCCCAGGCTGAGAAGAGACTGAACGACCTGAATGATACGACCGAAGCCACCCCGACCGCTCTTGAGCAGGCGGTATCGATCGCTAAACTCAATCAGACGAGTGGTGTGGCTAACTACCAGCAGGCGCTCGAAAACAGCAAGAATGTCTTTTTAAACGCTGCCGAATATAATCTGGCGGTTGCTAATACCGCTCTCGACAGGATACGCGTCCTGCTCGACGATGACGATATCGAAGACGTCTATAGCGTCCGTAACACCGCCTATAAGGCTTTGTCTGAGCAGTATTATGAGGAAGCACGCAATCAGCGCTCCGGTGCCGAGAGCGCGCTTGGTGCGGCTAAGTCGAGCGGCACGGAAAACAATTATAACCTGCTCCACACCGCTCTCAGTGATTATTTGAACAAGGTGTTTATGGACCTTAACGCCGTCTACAGTGGTCTTGAGAACACCGTAACCTCGACCGGATTTTCCCAGGCTAGCCTTGACGCCTATAAGACTTCCATGAACAGCCAGATCACCGCGATTAACGGCGGGATCAGTTCCCAACAGACCGCCAAAAATAATCTGGATAATTCCTTCCTAAACTATAAGAATAATAGCGCCTCGCTTGCCCAGGCCGTGCGTCAGGCGGAGATCAACCTGTCGGAAGGCCGCCTGTCTGCCGAGAACGCTCTGGCTTCGGCGCGTCTGGCCAGCGAGAAACAGATCGCGGCTGCCAAATCCGCCATGGACAGCGCCAAAGAGAGCTGGGGCGTGGCGGACAGCCAGCTCGCTAAGCTCCGGACCGGCGCTCGTAGCGAAGACTTGAGTCTGGCCGAAGCGCAGATCCGTCAGGCGCAGGCCAATTTAGATCTCTTGTCCAAGCAGCGTGAAGACAGTCGCCTCAAAGCGCCTATTGACGGTCAGATTACTGGTGTTAATTACGAAGCCGGCGAACAGTTTAGCGCTTCTAAGCCGGTCTTTACCATGTTGACCGAAAACAATTTTGAAATCGATGTCGATATCTCGGAAACTGATATCGCTAAAGTTAAGGTGAGTGATATTGCCACGTTAACTTTCGATGCTCTTGGCGAGAGCCGGAAGTTTACCGGCACTGTCTATGCCGTCGAACCCGGTGCGACCGTGATTCAAGGTGTCATCTATTATAAGGCCAAGATCGTTTTGGCACCCGCCGAAGGCGAAATTGGGCAGGATATTAGCTCTTTCATCAAGCCCGAGATGACCGCCAACGTCATGATCCAAACTGCGCTGAAGGAAGATGTCCTCATCATCCCCAGCCGGGCGGTCGTGGATCGTAACGGTCAGGGGAAGATCGTCCGTATCCTTGAGGGAACGGCGATTCGTGAAGTACCGGTTACTCTCGGCCTCAGTGGCGACGACGGTCTGGTGGAAGTCTTGAGTGGCGATCTCCAGCCCGGACAGCAGGTCGTGACCTTTGTGAAGGAAGCGGCTAAGTAGAGTTTCGTTAATCATATCTTCCATGCTCATCCAAGTCGAAGACCTCAAAAAAGAATACCGGACTGACGAGATTGTGACGCCTATCTTACACGGCCTGACTTTTAATATCGAAAAAGGTGAGTTTGTGGCCATCATGGGACCATCGGGTTCCGGGAAGTCCACCCTCATGCATATCCTCGGTCTCCTGGATCGTCCGACCGGCGGCAGTTACAAGTTTAATGGCAAGAACGTGGAAGGTCTCGAAGACGACGAACTAGCCTCTTACCGTAACGAGAAGATTGGGTTTGTATTCCAGGCTTTCAATCTTTTGCCGCGTACGACCGTACTCGAGAACGTGGAATTACCCCTCTTATATTCTAAGAATCACCGTGATCCGACCAGCCGGGCCACGAAAGTTCTCAAATCAGTGGGTCTCGGCCATCGTCTTAGTTTTTTCTCCAACCAAATTTCCGGCGGTGAGAAACAGCGTGTGGCCATCGCTCGGGCGCTGGTGAACGATCCGGACATTATTTTTGCTGACGAACCGACCGGCAACCTGGATTCCAAGTCCGGCACCCAGGTCATGCGTATTCTCCAAAATTTAAACGATGACGAGGGCCGGACGATCATCCTAGTTACGCACGAGAGCGACACGGCTGAACACGCTAGGCGCATCATTCATATTAAGGACGGTCTCATAGTTTCGGACCAGCCGGTTAAAAAGCGGCGCATTGCTCGAGAAAGCGAGTTGGTTAAATAATATGTTAATTGATTTTCATCGTGCCGTGCTTAACCCTATAAAAACTCTGGCTAAAAACAAGAGCCGGAGTTTTTTGACGATGCTAGGTATTATAATTGGAGTGGGTTCGGTTATTTTAATTATGTCTTTAGGAGCCGGGGCGCAGAGCTTAATTTTAGACCAGGTCGCTAGTTTAGGTACTAACCTGATTAGCATCACGCCGGGAAAATCCGAGAAGAATGAACCGCCATCTTCGGTGATGGGTATTTTAATTACCACTTTAACATACGAAGATTATCAGGCAATTATTAACCCCAGTCGCGTACCGGATAGAGCGGCCGCCACCGCCTGGGTATCAGGGAACGTGGAACTTAATTGGCGTAACAATTCATATTCAGTAAATATGAGCGGTACCACCGCTTCTTATTTAGCTGTCCAGGGCGGTGAAGTATCTTCCGGCCGATTTATTAGCGAGGAAGAAGAAAGTAATTTATCTCGCGTCGTGGTTCTAGGCTATACCGCTAAGCAAGAGTTGTTTGGCGATTCGGAAGCCTTAGGGCAGAAGATAAAAATTAATAAACAGGTGTTTGAAGTGATTGGGGTCATGAAAGAGCGGGGTAGCGTGGGGTTTCAGAACTATGATGATTTAATATTTATTCCCATTAGGACGGCCCAGCGCCTGATGTTGGGTATTAACCATGTTAATTTCATGGCGGTGAAAGTAAAACCAGAGGGCGATATATCAGGGACCATTTCGGAGATATCTTCAATTTTACGCGAACGGCATGACATTGAGGATAAAAGCGGGCTGAGCGATGACTTTACTGTCCGTGACGCCGCTCAAGCGGTAGATCTCTTGCGATCTATTACTGACGGACTACGTTATTTTTTGGCGGTGATGGCTGCCTTGTCATTACTTGTGGGTGGAATTGGTATTATGAATATTATGTTTATTAGCGTGAATGAGCGGGTACGAGAAATTGGTTTGCGTAAAGCGGTGGGAGCGAAGAATATAAATATTATTTGGCAGTTTTTAATTGAGTCTATGATTCTAACAATCATCGGCGGTATCATTGGTATAATTGGTGGCGTGCTGTTATCTTATATTGCTTCGGTAGTAATTAATTTTTTGGGTTATAATTGGTCGTTTAAAATATACTTTTCTTCGGTAGCGTTAGCGGTCACCACCTCAGCGCTAATTGGTTTAGTGTTTGGATATTATCCGGCGCGGCGGGCTAGCCGGTTGTCGCCGGTTGAAGCTTTGACTTATGAATAGTTTTTGGCACGCTGCAAAAATCGCTCTTAATTCCATGTCCGCTAATAAGTTGCGGACGGCTTTAACTGTATTAGGGATAGTTATTGGATCAGCGAGTGTGGTGGTTGTTTATTCCGCTGGTGAGGGAATTAGAGGGCTACTGCTTAAACAGATTTCCTCGTTTGGCACGGATATTATTCAGACGGAAATAAAGATACCGGCTAATAAACGCTCTACGGCGGAGAGCGAACAAAATAGTGGCTCCGGGATTGCTCAAGGCGTCCAGATTACCACTTTGCGTCACGAAGACTTAGAAGATATTAGTAAGTTAAAAAATATCACTGGTGGTTACGGAGCAATCTTAACTCAGGATAAGGCTAGTTATGGTAGCGAGATGCGACGCGCCTTCTTGATTGGTGTGAGTGCTGATTACATTGAAATAGATAGTACAGAGATTGCCGTGGGGCGGTTTTTTAGCGAAGAGGAGGATAAATCATTGGCTCAAGTAGTTATTTTGGGTAGCAAAATGGCGGAGAAGTTGTTTGGTGACTCTGAAGCGATTGGAAAATATATTGTCTTACATAAGTCTAAGTACCAGGTGATTGGTGTTATGGAAGAGAAGGGGCGTGTGATGACTATGGATTTTGATGAGTATATCTATTTGCCAGTGAGAACCCTGCAGAAGAAGATTATGGGTATTGAGCATTTTCTCTACACTGTTCATCAGTTAGCTGATCCTTCTCGGGCGGCTGATACAGCCGAAGAAGCCCGGACAATTTTACGGGATAATCATGATATTACCGATCCGGATAAGGATGATTTTAGGGTAACGACTATGGAGGAAATGTTAGAGACGCTAGACACTATTATGAATGCTCTTACCATTTTACTCCTATCCATTATCGCTATATCTTTAGTAGTGGGTGGGGTGGGGATTTTAAACGTCATGTATGTTTCTGTATCTGAGCGGGTGGGAGAAATTGGTTTAAGAAAAGCGGTGGGAGCTAATTACTCTGCTATTAAGCAGCAGTTTTTAGTGGAGTCGGTGCTAGTTACCCTAATAGGCGGTGTGGCCGGCGTGCTGGTGGGTATTTTAATATCTTGGGTATTAGCTTGGGGAGCTGGCAGTTTTGGCTTGGAGTGGCGCTTTGTCGTGCCGCTAGAGGGGGTGATAGTCTCTTTATTATTTTCCTTCTTATTTGGTGTCCTGTTTGGGTTAGGCCCAGCCACTAAAGCAGCTCGTTTAGACCCCATTGAGGCGATGAGGAAAGAATAGTATGAAGTGAAGAGGATATTAAAACCACACTAAAATCGTGAAAAGAATTGTTTTTGTAAAAAATTATACCCGCGATACTGCTCTTATCATGCAGCAGTTGTGGCGCCTAACCTTGGAGGATGGCGTTTTACAGCTAGGCATCAAACAAAAATATGCGCCGGTCGTAGTTAATTTTATAAAAGACGGCGTCTGCGAGATTTGGGAAAACCGTTTAGCGATAAGTCATATTAAGCGAGAATTTGCGTCATTCTGCAAGCAGGAACCGGCTCGGGCCCTGGCTTTCTTGCGCTGGTTTCGCCGAGGTCTACGCGAACTAGAACCAGTATGGAAACAGGGAAAACTGAATAGTCTGCCGGCCCTCAAAGATTTTATTGCCACAGTCCGCAAATATATGATCGGCGATGTGTTCATCGTTTGTACAGGGTCGGATCGTCGTATTATTGGTCCGGTTAAGGAATTAGCAGTGCGACTCCGGGTCGCGGATCATTATTTCTTTTCTAGCAATCAGGTTATAGTCGCATCGCTCCGGAAGATATTCCCCAAGCTTAAAGATTATGTTGAGGCTTTGCGCCTGGAGGATCTAGACAATCCGCCTGCTCGCGCTGAACTCAAAGAGCGCTTCCATAACTATATCAGCGTTTCGGACGGTTATGCTAAAATCGAGACTTTGGCAGCCTACGCCAAGTGCCATCCCTATACTTTTATTAAGGAAAAAGTGTGGACTGCTCCGGGTGGAATCAAGGGAACAGCCGCCTGTTTGGGTCGGGCAACGGGACGGGCCAGGATTATTTTTTCTCGACGGGATTTGTCTAAGGTAAAAAAAGGCGATATCATTATTTCACCCATGACAACCGCTGATATGATGCCGGCTATCCGGCGGGCGGCGGCAATCGTGACTGATGAGGGTGGTGTTATCTGTCATGCCGCTATCGTCGCCCGTGAACTTAAAAAACCCTGTCTTATCGCCACCAGAGCCGCTACTGTAGTTTTTAAAGATGGAGACCTGGTAGAAGTCGATGTTAATCAGCGGGTGGTCAGGAAAAAGTATAAGAAATAATCTAATAGATATTATTCATGTATGAACAGAGAATTACCGGCCAGTCCGGAAAAACAGCGTATCGACCTGAGTGCTGATTACAGCGCTTCGCTCCAAGGCGAGGCCGATCCCTGGTTCATCACTTTCGGCGCGATCAAGAAGAAATATCTCGGTCAAGACATTCAGTATGTCGTAGAATTAGATTGGGATGATATTCCCGAAGGGAAAAGGGGTAATGTAGCTAACTCGCTCAAGGCCTTGAAAGAATCAGCGCATGCTCTTTGTACGATCAGGATCAGGAAGGAACAGAAAGAAGCTCTATCCCAGGATTTGAACTCGGAGTTGAGTGATTGCTTTAATGCCTTTGCTTCAGGAGTTAAGCTGGAAGAAATAGACTAACCAAATGAGAGTCCCTATCCGTAAAGGTGATGTTCGATTGGGCCAGAAACCCGATCCCTATCTAACCGAATCTAAATACCGGGAGCTTCAGGCTAAGCTTGTCCGGATGAAAGAATCCCGCCCCAAGTTGGCTATGGAGGTGAGGCGTCTGGCCGAGATGGGAGACTTCTCGGAGAACGCCGGGTACCAGTTGGCTAAGGGGCGGCTGAGAGGCCTGAACCAGCGGATGATAGATTTGGAAAATCATTTGAAGACAGCGGTAATTATCGAACCGAACCAAGATACTGATCTGGTCCAGATCGGCAGCCGGGTGACAGTGGAGAGGGAAGGCAAGCAGCGGGTTTATACTATTCTGGGCTCGACCGAGTCCGATCCGGATAGAGGCGTCATTTCTTATCTCTCGCCTCTAGGAGCCTCCTTAATGGGCCATGAGACGGGCCAGGCGGTCACTGTAGAACAAGGAGGCAAAGAAGCGACCTATAAGATAATTAAGGTCGAGATGATCTAGAAAGGGCCATTTTACCCCATTATTGACTTAATCCCCGTATTTGTTAGAATGAATCTAGAAAATGTTTTTTAGACATTTTTTTATTGACAATAGAATATTCCCGGGTAGCGCAGCGGTAGCGCAGTTGGCTGTGAAATGACGCAGCTTCCTCGAGCAATCGAGGTCGAAGAACGAGGTGAATTGCTGGAAGCCTAAGATCGCAAGATTATGGTAATCAGCAGCCAAGCCCTGACTTGTCAGGGAAGGTTCAGAGACTATCCCGAAAGGGAGTAGGCCGGACGGTCTGGCCGAAGCGCCTTGCATCCTAGTTTAGGATGATGATATAGTCCACCCCACTTGGAAACTAGTGGATAAGTGTAACCAATTGGTCGTCGGTTCGAATCCGACCCCGGGAGCCAAACAGGACAGTTGTCAGAAATGACAGCTGTTTTTGTTTGTGCATTCGCAAGATTTAGCACTAAATCAAAGGTTTTTTTGAGTTCAAAGGTTAGTGTTTTGTTAGTAACAATCGGGTTCCGGAGTAGGTAATTTAAGAATGCTCTTTTTCCAGCAACCTCAGAACTATTCTCGAATATGGTTTTAGCTCTTCTGGCTTATGGCCATGCTCCGATTAATGCGCTTGCCTGGAATATTGTTCTAGCGATTGCTTATTCCGGCGCCAAGAGATAACTACTTAATTTATTGATCTAAATTTTTAAAAAACCCGTGGTCACACGAGCTTTTGTTATTGGGTGAGCAGGAGGTAATTTATAAAGATTTTATTATAGATGGAAAATCGGCTCTCTTTACAAAAAAACTGGTACATATTAGTATATTAATAAT
>CAZLGE010000010.1:0-15226 GCA_964559375.1 uncultured Gammaproteobacteria bacterium
ATCAATAACTGCGATACGCTTGTCTACTAACAAAATCCAATCACAATAAAAATTTTTTATTATGGAATTCATAAAAAGCTCTTTTTTGAATTATATAATTCTAACACTTTCATTAATAATATGGAAATAAAAATAACGGGGTGATTTACAATTACATTCACTATTTTCCCCAACGGAAACCTTACCAAAAAACTCATCTGCTTATTAAATTCCTCTGGATGCTTTAATGCATACTTATCAAACATGTCTTTAGCGTAATATTTCTTCTTTTTAGAACTACCGAAAAGATCTATTTTCCCTTCATCGTGCTTCAAAAAAATAATAGATCGGCTTATCTTATATCCTCCCTTTCTCAGTCTGATGGTTAAATCCCAATCCTCCGGTCCGGTCAATTCTTCGTCATACCCCCCTACTTTATCGTAGATCCCTTTTCTAAAAAATCTTGCCGCCTCAATATAATCATTGCCGACATAAAAACTACGCTCAAAGGCTTTAACCTTCGCCCAAAAACCCTCTCCTATTGACTCTTCCGGCAAGATTACTGCATCGGCGTTTTCTTTTTTGGATATCTCTACACATTCACGGACGGAATCAATATGAAAATAAATATCGCTATCATGAATTAATAGATATTCTCCTCGAGACTCCTTGGCTCCATAATTCCTTTGTGCGCTCCTTTCCGGTCCGAAATTAAAAACTTTATCCGTATACTTCCTGGCAATTTCCTTAGTATTATCACTGGAATTATTGTCGACCACAATTAACTCAATATTCTTGTAACTCTGCTCTTTAATCGACTCCAAGCAGCGCTCTAACGTACGAGCGGAATTTCTGGTCGGGATAATAACACTGACTAACGGTTCCATGTTTGACTGGTTATTCCTATAAACTCTTGATAACTCTTTAAAAAACTCACTCTCTTTGCTTCACCATGCGCTCTTTCGCGCATTTCTTCATACCTTGCCTTATCCTCCAAAATACTAATGATATTCTTTGCAAGCACCGTCTCCTCGTTCTCCTGGCACGCCACCCCCGTCTCCCCGTCCTTCACGCTATCCCTCAGTCCGTCCACATCGTAGACAACGGCCGGCGTGCCCTGCGAATTAGCTTCCGTGACGACCAGACACCAACCCTCTTTGACGGATGTGACCGCGAGAAGATGGGAGCGCTGCAATATTTCGATCTTTTTCTCCTTGTCGACCAGACCGAGATAATGGATGTCCTCTTTATATGGCGAACGGGCGATTTCTCTGAGAAAACTCCGTCCGTAGGCGCTCGTGGCCTCACCAGCTACGATGAATTGCAGGCCACCGATCTCTTTCTTGGCCAATTCAAAGGCCCGTAATATATGCTCCGTCCTCTTCATGGCCCGGATCGAACCGAGTGAGAGGAGAGTCGGTTTCTCATATTTCTTAATCAAGCTCAGATCGCTGACCGGTTCAAGCTCGATACCTTCGCTGATTATCTGGATATTTTCCGTCTTAAATCCATGCCGCAGCAGATCTTTCTTGCTACTCTCTGAGACTGTTATTACACGGCAGTCATTAAGCAGAAGCAAATACAACGGCTCCAAGAGATAACCGATTAGGCTGAATGGGAAGAATAATTGATAAAACCAAATCTCCCTGCAGAGCTGATGGACAAAGAGAATATTCTTCTCCTTCACATATAACTTGCAAAAAAACGGAATGGTGTTTACCTCATCGATGACCAGGTCGGCCCAACCAACTAAATTGTTCTTATAATACCGATACGCCTCATAATAGACACTTAGTCGTCCACCCAGGCGAACGATTTTATACCCATTTATCGTCTCCTCCGTTGGCCCGCCCACAAATCCTCCCACCAGGAAAATTACCTCGTGTCCGTCGGCTGCTAGGCGCTTAGCCAGCTCTTCATTCACGGTCTCGGCTCCGCCGGCCAGAGGATGCTTGCGATCTTTCCAGGTAAACCAGAGGATCTTCATAGCTTGTTCCTGAAATATTCAATGGTTTTTTTCAGTCCTTCTTCCAGCTTGACCTGCGGCTCCCACCCCAGCTTGTCCTTAGCCAGACTAATGTCCGGCTTCCGCTGGCGGGGATCGTCAATCGGCAGATCTTTATAGATGATCCGACTGGTGCTTTCCGGGATGAGCTCCAAGACCTTTTCCGCCAGTTCTTTGATGGTGAACTCGGCGGGATTACCTAAATTGACCGGCCCTTTGAAGCCTTCTCCATTATTCATCATCTTAATCAGTCCCGCGACCAAATCATCGACATACTGGAAAGACCGGGTCTGCGAACCGTCGCCGTAGATAGTGATGTCCTTGTTCTGAAGAGCCTGGACGATGAAATTGGAGACCACCCGTCCGTCATTTATAGCCATCGCCGGGCCATAGGTATTGAAAATCCTAACCACGCGGATATCTACCTGATACTGGCGGTAATAGTCGAAAAACAGGGTTTCGGCCGCCCGTTTTCCCTCATCGTAGCAGGAGCGCGGCCCGATACAGTTCACATGGCCCCAATAACTCTCCGGCTGAGGGTGGACTTCCGGATCGCCATAAACTTCAGAAGTCGAAGCCTGGAGTATCTTGGCCTTATTGTCTTTGGCTAGATTAAGAACGTTTATCGCCCCCATGACAGAAGTCACCGTCGTCTTTACGGGGTCACTTTGATAATGGACGGGCGAAGCCGGACAGGCTAGATTATATATCTGCTCGGCGTCGACCCGCAAAGGGACAACCACATCCTGTTCGATAAAACGGAAATTCTTCTCCTCCTGCAAATCAGCGATATTATCAGGGCTGCCGGTCTGAAAATTATCAAGACAGATAACCTCGTTACCCTCTCCCAGCAATTTACGACAAAGGTGAGAACCGATAAAACCAGCCCCACCCGTAACCAAAATCTTCATTTTTATCTTTTGACTAATAAATTCTTTTTTATACAGGGCAAATTCTTTCAGTTTCTCCCAAGAAAACAAGCTAAAATCTCCTAAAAATCTTTTCCAACTCTTCCCGATCCTCATCCATATCCTTCAGACGACGTTCTTATTCCTTGACTCTTTCCACTGTCTCCATCTTATCTATACTCCGCTCCGCTATTATCTCGTCGGCCGCCAGGTGTCCGGCTTCCAGGGGATCAGCGAGGATCTCTTCACCATCCTTAATGAGCTCCTGATAGCTTTCTTCACGGTCGTCATCGATATTTTCTCGCGGATTATTATCGACAATCCCTCCAAAATCAAAATTTTTCATATATGACTACTCTTTCTTCTTGTCCCTTAATATATAAAGCGGCCGTCCCAACACCTCGGCGTGGATATGAGCGATATACAGAGCGACCAGTCCCAGAGAAGTCAGGACAATCCCGACTAGGAAAGTAATCAAGATGGCTAATTGAGCGGGCCCGGAAAATGAAGAGGCAAATTTCCAATCAGCGAGATATTTACCGATCAAAATATAGAGGCCAAGGGGCCCGGCAGTCATAATTATCAACACCCCCAAATACCCAGCTAGACGAAGCGGAATGAGGCTGAGTGACACGAAGCTGTTGAAAGCCAGACGGATCAGCTTGCCGAGGCTGTAGCTAGCGCTTCCCCGGGCCCGCTCATCCGGCTCGAAACTGATATAATCACGGCGGAAGCCCAGCCAATCAATCAGCGCTCTGGTCATCCGGTTCGTTTCCGGCAGACGGTTGAAGGCGTCTATGACCGCCCGGTCCAGCAAGCGGAAATCCGTCTCGCTCGGCATCAATTTGACGGACGAAATTGTACGGATTATCCGGTAAAAAAGATAAGAACCGAGACGCTTCAAAAAGCTGCCGCGGTTCTTGCTCCGGAGACCGATGACTACTTCTATTCCCGTCTCCCAGCGTCTCAAAAATTCCGGAATCAGGGAGACGGGGTGTTGTAAATCAGCGTCGATCATCAAGACGGCGTCGCCGCGAGCCTTGTTCAAGCCGGCGGTGAGAGCCGCTTCTTTTCCGAAATTACGGGAAAACTCTAAACTGGCGACTCGAGAATCAGCTAGTTTCTCCAGGGCGGCGGCTGTCCCGTCCGTACTACCGTCGTTGACGAAGATAATCTCCCATTCGTAGCTGGACATTCCCTTTAAAACCTCGCTGAGGGCACTAAAAAAACCGGGGATATTGGCTTCCTCGTTGTAAACCGGGACGATTACGGAAATAAGCTTCGCAGGCGCGTTATTTTCCATCGTTCTATATTTAAATCAAGTGGTCGGCTTAACAATTTTTCTATTGATATTAAAGCATTTTTAAAACGTAAAGTCAAAAAAAGCAATAAAAAAGCGCCTTTAATAAAGACGCTTCCTAACCTTGTGGTTAAAAATTAATTTTCCAGGGCTTCAAGTAGTAAAGAAAGTCTATTAATCGTTATATAGGGCATCTTCTGATGTCTCGTAGACACACTATACAACACGAATGTCATTCCCTTCTGCTTGGCTATATTATAGTCTTTATCCTCAGAACTGACGAATACCATATCTTCGGCAGGTACTCTCATCTTCTTCAAGACTTCTACCAGCTCTTTCGTGAGAATCTTTTTCCCCGAATAAGCCTTGAATATGCAGACATTCTTGAACTTGATGCGTCCGTCGAATATCGACTGGTTGCAAAATGCGCTAACATCTTTCGTCATGAAGACGACGGACAGATCGCGGGCGGCTACCTGTTTAAGTATCAACGGCAGATCCCCGTTTCGTCTCTGCATCTTGTTAACCAATCTTTCTGTAAAAATTATCCCTTTCAAATTTGCTCCGAATTTAATGAACGAAAATTGATTATATATAGTGTTAAAAACACCTTTTATATGATAACAAAAATATCGGATTCCGTCAAGGATCTTAATTTCCGATATAAAGGGGAAATTGCAATAGCGACCATCAAGGATTAGAGATATTGACCGCGCCACCCCCGGTGAGTTATAATATTCCTATCCGCTAGTCCATGTGCGACTGACGGGGTATTACATCCGAGAGCCATCCTCCATCCGCGAGGGTGGCTATTTTTTAAATTTCCGCCACAATTCAAAAACTCATATTCTTAGGGGATTAATAACTAACCCAAGTATAGAATATGAGAGATGAAAAACAGCTAAACAGTTTATGTTCGGTATTTTTTATAATGACGCCACGTTTTCCTCCCCGCTCCTCATGTCCTTAATCTTATATTTCCCTTCTCTGGCTTCGTCCGCACCGTAGATGACGACTTTAGCGATTCCCTTCTTATTGGCGAATTCTAGAGCCTTCCCGATTTTCTGCTCTTCCAAGCCGGTCAGAACATCCTTACCCTGACCGCGAAGAGCCTTGGCCAGGCGATCCAGGCCGCCTGCCAGATTTTCGGCCAGAAGAGGCAAATAATATCGGTCCGTCAATCCTTCCTGCGCCCGGCCTAGCAGGCCCCAACTCTCAAGAAATAAACGGGTCGTCTCGTCTCCAGGCGCAAAACCGACCGCCGGGAAATTACTGACCCCAAAAATATCAGCCAATCCGTTATAGCGGCCACCACCGAACATCGCCCGGTTATTTTCCGGGTTCTTATCGAAAACTTCAAATACCGAGCCGTCATAATAATCGAAACCGCGGATGACAGCCGGATTGAACTCGATCCAGTCGCCGTAACCAAGATCACTGAGGCGCTCCAGGAGGCGGGCCGTTTCAGCTAACCCCGGATTATCCTTAAGGGCTGGCAGCCGATCCGCCAAAACTTCCAGGCTGGGGCTAGACATGAACTGCTCGATCACCGCGCGCGCTGCTGCTTTAAGGCCGGCTTCTTCCAGGCGGGCGGTGATATCTTCCGGACTCAGCTTGACCCATTTGTCTAGGGTGCGGACGATGATATTCTTCTTTTCGCCGTCCAGATTCCCTGCTCCGCTGAGTTCCAAAACGCCGTCGATCAACTTGCGGTTACTGAGTGATAGGACAAAAGACTCCTGGGGCGGGTCAAACTCCAGCATGAGATCGAGTGACAGCTGGAGAATCTCCAGATCAGCCGAGAGCGAATCGCTCCCGAAGACATCGCAATTAAGCTGCCAGAATTCCCGATTGCGACCACGCTGCGGCTTCTCATTACGCATGAAGTTGGCAATCGAGAAAAACTTAAGCGGCTTGGGGCTAGCACTGTAGATCTTGGTCACCATCCGGGTGACCGACGGCGTCATTTCCGGGCGGATGCAAAGTTCCCGCCCGCCCAGGTCCTCGAAGGTGACCAGTTCCTGGCCGCCGATGTCTTCACCGGATTTAGCGCGGTAGATATCAGCGCTTTCAACCAGCGGCGTCAGGTATTCCTCAAAACCATAGCGCAGGCAAACGCGGCGCCAAGTATCAAAAATGTATTTGCGTATTAAAAACTCCTCCGGCAGCCAGTCCCGGGTTCCTTTGGGCTCTTGATTGGATAACGCTTTTGACATAATTTTATAGGCTAAAGGGCCACTTATCTATTTTTATCTTACTATTTACGCTTACTTTTAGCAAATAAAAAAGGTCACTTCATTGAAGCGACCCTAAATAACCTGGCTGGCCCTTAAACGGTGGTCAGGCTGCGCAAGTCTAACCTTCCGGTAATTCGCCGCTGTAGATAACCAACTTTCACCTTAGCCCCCTTCTTAGCAAGATGGTAAAACTCCTTACTCACAGGCATTTCTCCTGTCCGCCCCTGAACCTCAACTGTTATGGACCAGTCGTCAGGAACGACAAAGCAAGTTTCTAGCTGGGGGATTTTGAACTCTTGTCTAGGGACATATGTTTTTTCAACAATGATTCCGGCGTCTTTTCTTTCTGTAAGGCGCCAGGAATCGATGAACCTAAAGACAGGACCAAAAATTATTAGCCACATTAAGACGAGTGACATGAGCGCTAAGATAGAGCCCGCTATCGTACCAACCGGCCAAACTACAATGATTTCCCAAAAACCATCAAGTATTCTCTCGGGAAGACCGATGAAAAAATAGATTATTTCCATTTTTAATCCTCGATTGTTGACAAATAACGAATTATATTATTTCCCCTAATATAATACATTTTATATTAACTGTCAACATATATATGAGCCTGGACCATAAAAAACGCCAAGTTATTAGCTTGGCGCTGTTTTGTTAGAAAATACGGAAATTAAACATGGTAATTCGGGGCTCCTTCAAGAAGGAGGATGTCGTGCGGATGCCCTTCCCGGACACCAGCGACGGAAATATGATGGAAACGAGCTTTACGCTGTAAAGTGAGGATATCTTTCGCTCCGACATAACCCATGCCGGATCTAAGACCGCCGACCAGCTGGATGATCTGATCGGCCGCCGGTCCCTGGTGGAGGACGAAGCCTTCGATGCCCTCTGGTACGAGTTTTTGGATCTTTACTTTTCCTTGACCGTAGCGCTCACGCGATGACTGGTAATCTTTCATCGCTCCTAGTGATCCCATCCCTCGGTAAGTTTTGTATTCCACGCCTTTTATGTCCACAAGCTTGCCGAGTGATTCAGTCACGCCAGCAAACAGTTTACCAATCATGACACTCGAAGCACCTAGTGCTAAGGCGATGGTGATGTGCCCGGAATAGACGATACCTCCATCGGCGCAGATCGGAACATCCGAACCACGCGCCGCTTTAGCACATTCATGGACTGCCGTTCCCTGCGGACAGCCGATACCGGCAATCTTCCGGGTCGTACAGATCGAGCCGCCGCCCTGGCCTACTCTCACGCCATGAACGCCAGCCCGGATGAGCCGCTTCACCGATTCCGGTTCGGAAACATTGCCGGCCATTATGTCGATATCGGGATAATACTTCAAGCAATATTTAACAGCTTCCATCACGTTTTTAGAATCACCGTGCGCCGTATCAATCACGATAACATCTATTCCCAGTCTACTCAGACGATCCAGACGCTCTTCTAAATCTTCTGGACAAACGCTGACCGCCGCTCCGACGCGCAGATTTCCGCCGGCGTCGACATTGTTGCTTCCGGAATTGCCAAACAGTAGGCGCTTGGCGTCTTTAAGGGTATACATACCCTTGAGTTCGCCGCCCGAATTAACTATCGGTAGCATCTTGACGCCATATTTGATCATCTTGGCGTAAGCCTGCTTGATTGTCGTACCGGGGCGCCCCGTGATGAGCTCGCGAGACATTATTTTCTTGATCGGCAAAGAGATCTTGTCACCGGAAAAATCAAAGGTGCTCCGGCCGATGCTACCGACCAGTTTGCCTCCCGCACTCAGGACTGGAAAGCTATAAAAATCCAAATCGTCTTCCTGTTTCATCTTCTCCCGCAGCTCTATCACTTCAGACAACTTCATGTTGTCCCGAACGAAAACTGGGGATTTAATCAGGATATGGAGATGGGATTTAACGCGCGAGACTACCGCTGCCTGATTTTCGGGCGATAAACTCTTGTCTATTATTCCTATGCCGCCATCTGTCGCTAGGCTGATCGCCAATCGGAAGCCGGTCACGGTATCCATGGGTGAGGCCACGAGCGGAATATTCAGGGGGACACGGGTCGTAAAGCGGCTGCGGACGTCCAAATCAGTTGGCAAATGTTCGCTGTAGCCTGTTTTGAGGCTGAGATCCTCGTAAGTGAGGGCGAAGCCGAGACGCCGTTTCTGATTAAAAAACGGGTCTTGTCGATATTTGTCAGTTGTTTTCATGATTATCTTCTCCTTGGATAGTTTATTTTTTATTATTTTTAAAAAACGTCGTTAAATATTCTCCCTATAATAATAAAAAAACCTGAAAATGTCAATTCACGATTTAATCGGATTTTAGGCTTTTTTCAGGCTGTTTAGGCTACCCTAAAAAGATAATTCACTAACTAAAAAATATGAAGATCTTGATCATCGATGACGAGCCAACGGTAGTTGAGTTCCTGCGCAAAGGACTGACGGCTAATATGTATGTGGTGGATAGCGCCGCAGACGGAGAACGCGGTGCCTTCCTGGCTCGGACCGGACACTACGATCTCATTATCTTGGATTATTCCCTGCCCAAATTAGACGGCGCGGCGGTTCTGAAAGAGATACGCGAAGAGAAGCGGCACGTCCCGGTCCTGATGCTAACGGTGCGGGCGACGCTTGATGATAAAAAAAATATATTCGCGCTCGGCGCTGATGATTATCTGACCAAGCCTTTCTTATTTGAAGAATTACTGCTGCGCATCCGCGCCCTCCTGAAACGGCCAGCGCAAATCGAGCCAGAATCTTATCGGGTCGCCAATCTGAATCTATCGTCGCGGACAAAAATTGTACGGCGCGGCGGCCGCGAGATCTATCTGACGCGGCGCGAATTCGCACTCCTGGAATTCTTGATGCGCAGTCGCGGCCAAATTGTCTCACGTAGCGAGATCCTGGAAAATGTCTGGTCCTATGACAGCGACCCCTTCTCTAATTCTATTGAGACTCACATGGCCAGTCTGCGCCGTAAAATCAATGCTAACCGCCAAAGCAACCTCATCCACACTTTCACCGGCCGAGGCTATAAGCTAGCGCCGGAGAAACTGGGTTGAAGGTATTTACGCCTTATTTTTTGAGAAACTTCCGTCCTTTAAGTTTTTCTGGCAAATACTCCTGCTCGGAATCGTCTTCCAGAGGAGTATATTTATAATCTTTACCGTAGCCCAGGTCTTTCATGAGCTTAGTCGGAGCATTCCTGAGATGGACCGGTATCGGCAGATTACCGGAGTTTTCCACTTCGTCGCGCGCTTCGCCGTAGGCGAAATAGACGGCCACGCTCTTAGGCGACTTAGCCAAATAAACGACGCAGTGCGCCAGATTGACGGCGCATTCCGGCAGCCCGGTCTTCTCACAAGCGGTATATGTGGACGCCGCCAACATGAGCGCGCTGTTATTAGCTAGGCCGATATCTTCGGAAGCGAAACGCACCAAGCGGCGGGCGATATAAAGCGGATCCTCGCCCGCCTCAATCATCCGAGCTAAATAATATATAGAAGCGTCGGCATTCCCACCGCGCAGCGATTTATGTAGGGCGGAGATGAGATTGTAGTGCTCATCGCCATTCTTGTCATAAAGCAGATTAGGCTTATTGATAATGTCTTTTATGAGCTGCGGGGTTAGCTTACCGCCGGCTTCGACAGCGCTCTCCAAGATGCCTAAAGCCTTCCGGGCGTCACCGTTAGCGAACTTTACGATCAGCCCAGACACTTCTTTAGAGGGTTTCACTTTTAATTCTCGGGCTGCCCGGCTGATTATCTTCTCTAAATCGACAGCGTCGAGCGCTTCCAGGACCACGACCTTCGTCCGCGACAAAAGAGCACCATTCACGGCAAAACTAGGATTCTCAGTCGTTGCACCAATGAGCGTGATCGTCCCGTTCTCCACCTGAGGCAGGAGCGCGTCCTGCTGGGCTTTGTTCCAGCGGTGGATCTCGTCGATAAAGAGGATCGTTTTTGTACCGAGCCGCTTCCCCTCCCGCGCGCTCTCAACGACTTTCTTTAAATCTTTGATACCGCTAGTCGTCGCCGAAAACTCGATGAAGTCCGCCTTGGTCTCTTTGGCAATTATAAAGGCCAGGGTCGTCTTGCCGCTTCCCGGCGGTCCCCAAAAGATAAGCGACGGGACCTGATCGCTCCTGATCGCCCGGTGCAGCCAACCACTTTCGCTAATAATTTTTTCCTGACCGACAAACTCATCTAGAGTCTTAGGACGGAAGTAGGTAGCTAGAGGTGTGTCTTTAATCATATCCTACATTTTACTCTTTTTTACAGGGAGACAACATCCTTGACAAATTAATAAAAAAGTTGTTAGATAGTAATAATTGTCACTATCCTTTAATAACCCGGAGGTTGATCATGAAAGCATTGCGAGTTTTCTTATATTGTGCCGCTGTTATTTTTGGCGGCATGTTCATTTACATGACTTATAAGATTGTCGGTCCGCTCGTCGCCTTTCTTATTTTTATCTACATCTTAAATGAAATAATGGGCGAACAAAAATCCAAGGCTTGGGCCAAGATCAAACATTTCTGGCAGGAAATTTCAAAAGACCCGGAACCTCTGACCAAAGAAGAGGAAAAAATTCTAAGGGACTCCTACAACTACCCTTACCACTGCCCTTTCGGACCATTTGACGACCGGTTCAACCCTTGAAAAACAAAAGCGACATTAATATACATGTCGCTTTTTTATTTTAATTATTTTTCTTCTTTTTACTGCTTATTCTCTGTCTGCTCTTTCCTAAAGAGTATATAAGAATAAACCGGCAGGCAGACGGCGACGGCCGCAATCGCCAAAATAAACAGGGTAAGCTTTGCGACCGGCGAGGGGGTGAACACGGTGGCCGCGATCATCAGGCCGGAAACCGTCATGGTAAAGGGAGCCGCGCGGTGCGTCTTTATCCAGACCGCTTCCGAAGACATGGTCCAGGGCGTCCGGATACCCATAAACCAATTCATTTTCACCTTGCCCATAAGCAGTCCTAGGGCGATAAACAGGGCACCGATCATAACAGGCACGTAGAAGCTGATGTCGACGCCATATCCCAGGCCAGCCAGACCAGTCAGGATAAAGAGGATAAACATGAACACTAGGATCAAATTCTTAACGAGATGGTAAACGGGAGCGAATTCACTATAGCGTTCACGGCGCGGATCTAAATAAGGCAGAATAAGGAAGAAGACGTACATTGCTGCCATGATGACCGGCATAAAAAAGGCGCCAAAAGCAGAAGAACTGTAACCGTCAACTTCGCCGCGAAAATTCCAATGGGTCGGTACCCGGGCCGGAAAATTCTGATAGAAATAATAGCTGACCACCGCGGCCACAGCAATGAGTAGCCAGGCTGGCCACTCAGTCTTAAAACTCGGTTTTATCGGACTGGACATATTTTTTCTTTAATAAATGTTATGAACATAGCTCGCTTGTCCTTGATTATTATAGCACTCTTAGACGCTATGGCCCAGAGCGTCAAGTATATTAGTCCAGGTCCTCCTGCGGGCTGCCCGATCAAATACCGCCTTTTTACTTCCTCAAATCATTTTTATTGACGCTTTTTTGCTAAGACGCTATACTCTAATTACCCATACCTGGGGTATAGGTATTAATAAGCCGCTAGGCGGCAAAAAATATAAAAATATGAACAAAGAAAAACAGAACATCGTGATCGCTTTTAAAAAGGCGAAGAGCCTGACCGAGAAGATCATCGAGATGACCGAAGCCGGCCATTACTGCGTCGATATCATGCAGCAGAATCTGGCTGTCATCGGTCTTCTTAAGTCGGCGCATCAACAGCTGATGGCCAACCACTTAAACAGCTGCGTCAAGAACGCCATGAACTCTAAAAACGACGCCGCCAAAAAAAGGATCGTCGATGAAATTTTAAAAGTAAACAAATTAGCGAGCAAATAAGCTTGCCTTCATAAAGAATATGCCCCATAAGATATCCATTCCGCTGAGCGGGATGCACTGTAAAGCCTGCGAGATACTCAACGAGCAGAATATCCGGACCATTCCCGGCGTTATCGACGCCAAACTGAATCATCACACCGGTCTGGCAGAGATATACTATGAAGGAAACACGCCCTCGCGCGAAACTATCCGGAAGACTCTCGCCGACGGATATGACGTCTGTGAAGAAGGGGCCTACGCCACCCGCCCGAATGGAAGAAAGGGACGGACTAATTGGCAACTGCTCATTCCCCTCATGATCCTCGCCTATTGGCTAATCAGCCGTCTTAATATCGGCGATGTCGGCGGCTATCTGAGCGGCGAGTTCTCCCTGCCCTTCGCCGCCTTGATCGGCCTGGCGGCCGGCTTCTCGACTTGTCTGGCTCTAGTCGGCGGCCTGGTCTTCGGCCTAGCGGCGGACTATGCCAAGAAGAACCCGGAGGCGACCCGTTCCCAAAAATTCAAACCACACATCTTTTTCAATATCGGCCGCCTGCTCGGTTTCTTCGTGCTCGGCGGCCTCCTGGGCACGCTCGGCTCAGCCTTCAAGCTGTCACCATTTTTCAACGGGATACTAACCGCCCTCATCGGGCTGGTCATCCTGGTTCTCGGCCTCAAGCTTTTAGGCGTCTCCCCCGCCTTAAACCGCTGGGAATTCGCCCTACCTAAGAGTCTGGGCCGGCGGATCAAGGCTGAAAATCCCCTGCTACTCGGCGCCCTCACCTTCTTCCTGCCCTGCGGCTTCACCCAGGCGATGCAGATCTACGCGCTCGGGAGCGGGAGCTTCCTAGGCGGCGGCCTCATCATGGCCTTGTTCGCCCTGGGTACGGCACCCGGCCTGCTCAGTATCGGCGGCCTAGTGGCGATCATCAAACAAAAACAGTCTTCACTGTTCTTCAAAATCGCCGGCGGCGTCCTGATCCTTTTCGCTTTCTTCAATCTGCAAAATGGCTGGAACTTGATGCGAGTCGGCGCCAACGCCGGGAATAATAATTCCGGCTCCGACGTAACGATCGATCCCGGTAGCGATTTCCAGATCATTCGCATGGTCGAATCGAACCGCGGCTACACGCCGAACCGGATAGAAATTGCCCCGAACCGCCCGGTGCGTTGGATAATCGACGCCCAAGCGCCTTATTCCTGCGCCAGCTACCTGATCGTGCCTTCACTGGGTATCGAGAAACAGCTTAAGAAAGGCGAAAATATCATCGAATTCACGCCGCCGGACTCGGGCACTATCCCCTTTTCCTGCGGCATGGGCATGTATAACGGCGCGTTCCATATAGTCAAATAAACCGCCAGCTGAAAATTAATTAAATCAGGACCAACATATATGGCACAATCGGTCAGAGTCGACATCTCGGGCATGCACTGCGCTTCCTGCGCCAGCGTGATCGAACGGACCCTTAAAAAAACCGGCGGTGTCGAAGATTGCGAGGTTAACTTCGGCACGGAAAAGGCTAAAATATCCTTTGATCCGAATAAGACAGATGTGGCCCGACTGAGTAAAGCGGTCGAACCTCTCGGTTATAAGCTGCGCGAACCGGAAAAGCCAAAAGATCGTGGGGGACACGGCGGCTATCAGTCCGACGCGAGTGCGGCCAGGGGTATGTCGGAAAACGAACCTATCGGGCATCTCGGCCTCAGCCAGTCCAAGCAGGAAAAACTGGTGGAAATAGCCGTTCTCAAAAAAAAGATTCAAACCGTCATCCCGCTCGCCCTCATTGCTACTCTGATTATGGGCTGGGAAATATTCGCCCGCTTCGGAATATTTCCGGAAGTATCGGAAACTTGGATGGGATTCTTTCATCACCTACTACCCATCATGGCCACCTATACCCTGTTTATCGTTGGCCAGCCTTATCTGTCCGGCCTCTACCTCTTCCTGCGCTATGGCCGGGCCAATATGGATACCCTCATCGGCTTAGGCACTCTAGTCGCCTTCATTTATAGTTTCGCGCTCGGCGCTTTTGAAGAATTACTGCGTCCCTTCCTGAATGTCAACGCCACCTATTATGATGTCACGATCGTGGTCATCGCTTTCATCAGCCTGGGTAAATATTTAGAGATGCGCTCTAAACTCAAGACCGGCGATGCCATCGAGAAGCTTTTAAACATGCAGGCCAAGACGGCGCTCGTGATCCGCAACGGGCGGGAGATCGAAGTGCCGGTCGATGATGTAAAAGCCGGCGAACTGATCATCATCAAGCCGGCCGGCAAGATTCCGGTCGACGGCGTCATCACCGAAGGCGCTTCTTATATCGATGAAGCGCTCGTGACCGGAGAGTCACTGCCGGTTGAGAAGACGACCGGCGATATAGTCATCGCCGGAACGACAAATACCAACGGCGCCTTTACCTTCCGGGCGACTAAGGTCGGTTCCGAGACCATGCTGTCCCACATCATCCAGCTGGTGGAAGACGCCCAAGGCTCGAAAGCTCCGATCCAGGCTCTCGCCGACAAGATCTCGGCCGTCTTCGTGCCGATCGTCCTGGTCCTGGCCTTTATCACCCTCGGTATCTGGCTTCTCGTCGGTACTCCCATCTTCGGCTTTTCACAGGCCATTTCTTTTGGCCTGGTATCGTTCGTCGGCATCCTGGTGATCGCCTGCCCCTGCGCTCTTGGCCTGGCGACTCCCACGGCGATCATCGTCGGCGTCGGTAAAGGCGCAAAAGAAGGCATACTCATAAAAGACGCCGCTTCCTTGGAGAAATTGCCTAAAGTGAAAGTCTTGGTCGCCGACAAGACCGGCACGATAACCAAAGGCCAGCCCGAACTGGTCAGCCTGAAAAATCTATCCGATAAGAGCGATGACGAACTGCTCGCCATCCTGGCG
>CAZLGE010000010.1:15236-22176 GCA_964559375.1 uncultured Gammaproteobacteria bacterium
TGGCGGCGCTCGAAAATCAATCAGAACATCCGATCGCGTCGGCCATCGTGAAGGCGGCTAAAAAGAAAGGGCTGGCGCTGGCGCCGGTCGAAGGTTTCCAGGCGCTAAAAGGCCAAGGACTAAGCGGCCGCATCGGGGGCACTGAATATTTCGCCGGCAATCTGAAATTAGCCGAGGCCTTAAAATTATCATTCGACAGAGAAACACTCGAAGAAGAGACTAAAAAAGGCCGGACGCCGGTTCTCATAACTATCAAAGACAAAGCGATCGGTCTGGCCCTCGTCGCCGATCCCGTAAAACCGGAAGCGGCAGAAGCGGTCAAACAACTGCATAAGCTGGGAATCAAGGTCGTCATGCTCACTGGTGACCATAAAAACACCGCTCAGTATATCGCCTCCCAGGTCGGAATCGATGAGATTGTCGCTGAGGTTATGCCGTCTGATAAGCTCCAAAAGATCAAAGAATTCCAGGCGCAGGGTCTAGTTGTGGCTATGGCCGGAGACGGCGTGAACGACGCGCCAGCCCTCGCTCAGGCCGATATCGGCATCGCCATGGCGACCGGTACCGACGTAGCGATCGAATCGGCGGATATTACCCTACTTCACGGCGATATTTCCAAGATCGTAAAAGCGATCCACCTGTCAAAAATCACCATGCGAGGCATACGCCAAAACCTTTTCTGGGCCTTCATCTATAATATCATCGGCATCCCGCTCGCCGGCGGCGCTTTCTTCCCACTGTTTGGCTGGCTGCTCAGTCCAGTCTTCGCCGGCTTCGCCATGGCCGCCTCCAGTGTTTCGGTAGTCGCCAATTCCCTCAGATTAAAGACAAAAAGATTATAAGCTGTCCCGGTAAACCTAAAATCTCCCCACCTGGGGAGATTTTTTTATCTGCACTATTACCTCTTTTCTCGTCTCACACTAGAGCACCGCTTATTTCGGGCCCAGGCCGAGACCTAAGCCTAAATGGAAACCGGCCTGCCCTTTAGCCTCGAGACCGAGATCCTTGAGGATCAAATCAGACTGGGCTCTCAACTCATGGGCCTGGACGAAAAGCGCGAAATTATCAACCGTGATTTTTTGAGCTATCGCACTATCCGCGCCAACTATCGCCCGCCACTTCTCGTAGTCGCCGGCTTCAAGGGCGGCTTTCATTTCCGCTTGTTTCTTGACCGCAGCTTCACGACGGACTTCCCTCTGCGCTTGCCAGTCCGCCTTCTCTTCCGCGCTCAAATTCGCCCCTCCTGGTCTGACGCCAAGTGCCTCCCGGCTCTCGGGATCAGAACCCATAAAGAGTTTGTGAAAACCGTTCCGAGCAGCCCTGGCTTGACCATTGCCCTCCGCTGTCAGCGAAGAAGCACTAACCGCCACGGCTCCGCCAGCGAGTAGGGCCACGGCAGACATAGCGGCGATACCCTTGGTAAACTTAGTATTCATCATAATCTACGGTTTGGATCAGATCCATAATCATCAGTCAGCTAAATGAATTATGGACAGATACCTTTATTAGTTAAGGTTTTACCGACTGAGCTCTAGCCGGCGTGTTAACTAATACGCTCCTGGTTATAAATTCTTCTCACGAAAAACGCCGCTTCAGAGCGACGTTTATACTAGGGGCAATAAATATTTTTCTTCTGCTTAGCGAAAATCGGAAGCTGGCTCCAGGCGCAGCTTCAATTCCAACGTTCCGGTTCCTGTCTCTGGCGTACCCGTCGCTTCCGCCTCTGTAATCGCCTCCAAAACGGCGGCGGCCGGAATCCCTTCTTGCCCGGAAGGCAGTGGTGGCGCCGGCCTAACCGATCCGGGCTTCTCACCAGGCATAACGGCCTCTGGCGGCAATGGTCGCGAGATCATGAAACTCCGTCCGGCGCGTACCGGCCTCATCATCTTCACCTGGAAACGTCCGTCGTCCAGAGTGCGGCCTAGTATCTTGATCGGTTCACCGCGACGAGCAAAATCAACCGCACCGACCGAGGTGGCCATAATCTGCCACTGACGCCCGCGCGGATCAATAATGGTATAGCGCCCCTCGCCATCTGAGTCGACAATAACGCCGGCCAAGCGACCTTCCTGAGGGCTGTGCCAATAGATGACGTGCCGATTGATGACTTGATCATATAGGGGCGCATTGGCTCCCAAGGTATTATCAATCTTCTCGCCCCAACCGGCCGCATACAGAACTCCTCCGAGCGCCAAGCTGGCGACAATTGAACCGCCTGTGACGATCCAGATCGGGTAACGATATCCATGTGATGTATGACGAAAATTATAATTAAGGATAAATATGAATATCCCCAAGAAAATAAACCAGAAGTACGGGAGAGTCAGGACAAAAAATTGCCAAAAGCCCTGCTGCAGTTGCGGTAGCAGTTCCCAATCATTATACCGAAACAGATAGAGCATGACAGCGACAGAAGCGCCGCCAACCAGGAGTGCCAGGATCCCGCTGATCCAAATTACATACTTTTTAAGTAAAAAATGCCAGCGTGGCGCAGGGCTGAGCTTATCGTTTTTTATCCTGTCAACCAGGCGTTTATCAAAATCCCCCAGTTCCTGTGGCTCACCAGGAGACGGAAAGACGCTGGCGGGAGTGGAATTCTCCATATGTATTATAAAGTTATCTTCTGCTTGGCCATCTCTTTCTTAAATTCCTGTTTGGCCTTGGAAATTGTCGAGGCCACGGTGCCGGGCGGTTTCTTAATGATGTCGGATATCTCCTGATAATTCTTCTCTTCCAAGAATTTCAAGATGAGTACTTCACGGTATTTCGGTTCCAAACTGTCCAAGACCCGAAAAATACTGGTTTTCATGATCTGCCAATCAGCTCCGGCCACGATGTCTATCTCCGAAGCCAAATTGCGGGCCGAGCGGTCTTCAAGCGTCACCAGATAGCCTTCGGGACGTGCCCTAAGCTTGCGATGGTTACTTATTACCTGGTTATGAGTAATACGATAAATCCAGGAGGAAAATTTCAGGTCTTTATTGAAGCCGTTAAGATTTAAATAAACTTTGATAAAAACTTCCTGGAGAATATCTTCGGCATCTTCTTGGTTGGCGTTCGTGAGTCGCCGTATATAACTAAGCAGACGACCTTTGTATCGGTCGACCAAATGCAAAAAATTTTCCTGATTATCGATGGTCAGCCTGACCAACTCTTCATCAGTCAACTTGTGGACATCATTGAGGCTGATAAGCATGCCGTAGATAATAACATAAACCGGCGCTTAATTATACGTCAAACTGCCCCTATTTCTTCTTGATGGGTTTATTTACCTAATATTAAATAGGGCGTAGCGGGTTATAGGCCACTACCGCCGGCTTCTCGCTGTCGAGCACGAAGACGGACCATGGTCTTGGGGCTCCAACTGTTCCGGCTCAGTATTCCGGCGATCCATTCGCCGCCCTGGAAATGAGGCATCATGACAAAATCGGCTCCCGCCTTATAAAGGGCCCGGGAATCAGACTGCTGATAAGCGTTAGAGATAATAAGCGTCTTAGTCTTGAATCGGCGGACAAATTTTATCAGACTTATCTGGTCATCGACCGCCGGGATAGTCATCACGATCAGGCGGCTGTTCGCTAGGGGCAGACCCTCTAAGAATTCAATGTCGGCAATGTCCCCGAAATAGAACGGCAGCTTGGCGCGGCGCAGGCGCTTGATGGCCGTCGGGTCAAAATCAATCACGGCCAGGCGCGCCTGGAGCTTCTTGAGAGCTTCTGCCACCCGAATGCCAATTCGATGATAGCCAATTATCCAGGCTTCATAAGTCTCACTCATCTCTTCTTTCTGCTGATACTTATCCGGGCCAAAAAGCCGGAAGACCGGCAGCAAGAAGCGATATATCTGCTCGTTATAGGAAATCAGATATGAGGATGCGAAGATCGTAAAGATGGCGACGGCGGTGAAGATGGCCACTTCCTCGCCTTGCAGGTGACCAGCCTGACGACCGGCAACCAACAGGACAAAACCAAACTCGCTCACTTGCGCGGCGGTGAGTCCGGCCAAAAAACTGTTCCGGCGCGTGAATTTTAGCCGCCGAAACAAGATATATAGGATAAACGGGTCGCCGATCAGGATGAAAAGTGATAAGGCCAGGGACGGCACGAGTATATGACCAAACGAACTGAGACCGATCTCGCTGCCTAGGACGATGAAGAACAGGATCAGAAAAAAATCACGGAGCGGCCGAATACGGCTAGCGATTTCCAACTGGTAGGGAGAGGAACTGAGGGCAATGCCGGAGACGATCGCGCCGATCTCAAGGGAAAATCCGAGCAGATACAGCAAACTCGCGACGCCGAGGCACCAAGCTAGAGTAAACAGAAACAAGAGCTCACTGGAATCGGCTATCTTATCCAGGATCCGGGGTAAGAGATAACGGCTAACCAGATACAGGACAGCGGCCACCAGGACTAGCTTGGCCAACAGAAGAGCGATCACTTCCGGCCCGCCCGCCCGCTCACCCTGCATCATGCCCAGACCGATTACCAAAACAACCGCAAGCACGTCCTGTACTAACATGAGCCCGATCGTATAGCGCCCATAGATAGTCTCCGTGTCTTTCTTATCAGTGAGCATCTTCATGATAATGATGGTGCTCGAAAAAGTGATGGCCACGGCCAGGTAGAGGGCGGCCGTCAGCTGAGTGTTAAGAACTAGGAGGAGCAGCGTCCCGATGCCAGCCGTAAAAATCACCTGGCCCAGGCCGGTGATGATCGAAATCCGACCAATCGAACGGAGATGTTGAAAATTTAGATTCAACCCGATGATAAACAGAAGTAAGACCAACCCTAATTGAGCGAAGGTGCTATACAGGTCACGGTCGCCGTGCATCAGATTGAGGATAAATGGACCGCAGACGACGCCCGCGAAGATATAAGCCACAATGAGAGGCTGGCGCAGTAGTCGAATTATGAGAGCCAAACCAACGGTGACCGCCAAGAGGGCGCTAATCTGGACAAAGATGCTATCCATAGTTTGAAACAAAATTTATTAAAAACCCGGCTCACTCACGTTCCGGACAAAGCGCGCCGGCGCCTAGAGGTGGCGGGCTGACCACCACGGGCCGCCGATCACAGCCACAACGATCGTAATTAAAATAATCAAAAGTTTACGCATAAGGGTAAAAAATTGTCACTGGTTAAACAGCGGCCAGACTTGATATTTTTTTAATCTCGGCGAGCAGATCGTCGAGAACGAACGGCTTCTCTAGGGCACCCTTAAGCATAATAAGCGATTTGAATTCTTCGAGCAGTTCGACCAGTTCTTTGGAAGTAATCGGCAAAGTAGAGGTCAGAAGCACGGGCGTAGTTCGCAGCTTGCCATTAGCACTCATAGCGCGACAGACATCGATGCCGCTAAAATCCGGCATCATCACATCTAAGATAAGCAGATCGTAAGTCGGATTGGCAAGCATCATATCCAAACCCTCGCGGCCGCCGGGGGCGATATCGATTACGAAATTCTCCTGGCTCATAAGCAGCGCCTTAAGAGTGGTCGCGGCGCTAACATCGTCATCAATGATTAGAATCCGCATAATATTTTCATTAAATGCTTAAATTAAAATAAATATCCTTAATAATAATTATATCTTACTTTTTCTAAATTAACAAAACGAGGAAAATGTGATAAAAGCGAAAATAAAAAAGTGCCCGCCCGGAAAGCCGACGCTCCCGATAAGTGAGCTAACGCCGAATCAGATCTCTTTAAGATCTTTTTCGATAGCTCTAACGAGCGAGGCCGTGTCCGGAAAATTCTTTACCTCCCGGATCTTCCGGATCACCCGGACCGCCAGCTCTTCGCCGTAGATATCTCCGGAAAAATCTTTAATCAGGATCTCCAGCGAAACCGGTTCGTTATAGACATCGCGGAAGCCAAAGTGCATCAAGCCGGGATACGCCCGGCCTTTTATATTGATCTCGACCACGTATATGCCGTGCGGAATATCCAAATCTGTCTTGTCGAGATTAGCGGTCCGATAACCAATGCGGCGTCCCCGGCCGGCTCCGGGAATCACCCGGGCGCGGAAACTATGCCGCCCCGGTTTCCCCAAGACCGCTACCTGATAAAAAGCCAAAAGCAAGATGAGGGCCGCCCCGATCTGGACGGGAGTCAAATAATTCCGATGAAAAATATAATCGAGAAGCAAGGCGGAAAAAGGCCAGAACAGTTCAAGAATAGTCGCCGTTGAAGCGGAGACGCGCCGCAGACCGAAATAATATAAGAACATAGCGCCAGCGCCGCTTGTAAAGACGATAATCGCCAAGTAGATCCGCTCTTGACCCTGGATATCGCCCGCCCGCCACATGACGCCACTCACTAAAACGAGAAGCAGCGCTAGAACAGACGTCAGGGCGAAGCGCAGGGCCGCCACCGCCTTATAGTCAAGGTGGTTAGCAATGCGTTTTCCAAAAACTGTTGAGGAGCCAAAAGCGAAAGCAGCGATTACCGCAAATAGGGCAGCATTATGCTGCCAATCGACGGAACGAATATCTAATCCCGCGGGCCCGAAAGCGAGCAGATAACTGGCCACGATCGCCGCTCCGGTCCAGAGGTAAAAACGATTCGGTAGCCGTTCGCCCAGAACCAGTCTGGCCAGAATAAGAGCAAAAAATGGTTGGAGCTTCTGGAGCACGATAACGGTGGCAAAGGTGGTTTCACCGTCAATCGCCGCAAAAAAAGCCTTCGTGATCATCACCGTACCAATCAGCCCGCCAAAAATACTGATCCAGACGAGGGCGCCCCAACTCTTCAAGCTGAGAGATCTGATCTTATAGCGATTTATATATAAAAAGGGGCTGAGAACAATAAACCCCAGAAAATGCTCCCAAAAAACTACTAGCTCCGCCGGCAAGCTGTAAAGGTTCGGACGGATGAAGATGCCATCGAGGCTCCAGAACAGGGCCGCCAACATAATGGCAGCTGCACCGCTCCAGATTTG
>CAZLGE010000011.1:0-20438 GCA_964559375.1 uncultured Gammaproteobacteria bacterium
GAGAAAAGCCCTTGCAATCATTGCTAGAGCTAAAAATAAAAAATATTTATAACAAATTAGACAATATAAAACAACTCGTCGAGCTAAGCAAAAAAATAAATATTATTGATGGAGATGGTCGAGGATTACCGTCTGATCTTGATGAAATAAATAAAATTTGCAGTCCAAATCCAAATATTGATTCTTATAACTCGATTAAGTACGCCAACAAAGAGTTGCGTCAAAATTTTAATATTTTAAAAGACATCGAAGATGAAATTTCAAATATAGAAGACCTTAGTCCGGATAGGGGAAAGGAGCTAAGAACAAAATTTGAGGATGAAAAACAAAAATTGAAAGAGATTTCTTAGAAGTTTTTTGGACTTGACTAAATTTAAAATTATTTATAATATTTTATCAAATTCAGAAACAATGTAGTGCAATGAGCACAGTATATCTAAGATATATAGGCGGTTCGATTCCGATATATTGGCTTAAAGAATAGATTAATAATGTTCTGAGTAGGCGGTAGACAATGAATTTAGAGCGTCAGCTTTAATGGAGTCATCAGAGAAACACCGCCCCTATTAATCGAAGTAGTGATTAAGAGCAGAGCAATGTCTCTAAAGCAGTTCAATGAGTTCTGAATTTAGAGGGTTAAGCAATTAACCCTCTTTTTATATCAATTTATCAAATATTCCATCAAAAAAGTTTTCCAACTTATTTCAATTAGGCACCCATGTAAAAATAAACTCTTGGTGATCATTTTTGCCCTCCCCAATGAGTAAATAGACCAGTTGACAAAATATTATTGTTGTGATAATTTTTTACTTATAGTTCTTTTAAATATTAACCAAAAAAAGGATAAGTCATGAAAAATTGTGCATTTTTTTTATTAATTTTATTTTTTTCTTGCGAAGAACAAGAAGATACTAGTCTCGAAGAATTGTATTTATCGCTTCCAAGCACGGAATATGTCTCTCAAGAGTACGCGGTTAACGGCGCATACTTAACAGAAAAAACCTCTTTTAATCCTCCAAATCCTCGCACAACAGAGCATCTTCCAATAGTTCTTGAATATAAAAATCAAGAAATCTCCACCATTAATCATGCCGCCTCAAATTCTTTAGTAATAGTTTTTGCGGCTGATACTAAAGTTGGTGATTTGTGTTCAGTTTTTGAATCGCAAGGTGGGAAGAATCAGCAATTTTTTATTGATGGCAAGCTAGTAATCTTCCCGGGGCACGCTGTTACTGGTTTTAAAATTAAGGATAATTTCTTAATTTTACAATTACATGATCCCGGTGGAAGAGAAAAATATGAACTCATTTCTAAATGAACAGTAGCGTGGGCCCGAGATAACATCAAGGGCCTTTGTTTACCAAATACACCATCAAAAAAGTTTTTCAACTTGTCCGATTACCCACTCAAGATAAAAACACTCTAACAATTACTGAACTGGGCTATATTATTAAAATATAAATATGAAAACATCAATTATAATAATAATTATTTTGATTTTAATATTCTTATTATTGCTATCAATGGGCTTGCTTTCCGGATACAATCTTGGCCCAGAGGAAATACTTCTAAAATTATTTAATTTGAGGTAGCGCTAAGGATCTTTTTTATATCAATTTACCAAATACCCCATCAAAAAAGTTTTCCAACTCGTCCGGTTCAACCAGTGATAATAAATGTTAAAAGGATTTTGTCGATAAGATTTGTCGCCAGCATCCTTTTAACATCTATTTAGGAGTAAAAAATGTACATTAAAATCATTTATTATCGCGGAGGTCTACAATGACAACTATTATCTTGGTGATGTTCGCTTATCTAGCCGGATCTGTCCCGGTGGCAGACATCCTGGCAAAAATTAAAGGCGTGGACCTGAGAAAGGTGGGCAGTAAGAATATGGGGGCGACCAATGCTTGGCGAGTCTTGGGTAGGAAGGTGGGTATCACCTGCTACATCCTTGATTTCCTTAAGGGCGCCGTACCGGTCATTATCGGGTGGCACTTTTTTAATCTGACTAGTCTAGAGATAACGCTAGTAGGGTTGGCCGCCATAATCGGACATATATTTCCCCTGTTCATGGGTTTTAAGGGAGGTAAAGGCGTGGCTACCAGTAGCGGCGTTTTTATGATTCTTAGCCCGCTGGCTTTTATAGCTGCTCTGCTGGTTTGGCTGGCGACATATAAGAAGACTTATTATGTTTCCTTGGGATCCATGCTAGCCGCTCTCACTCTTCCGTTAGCCCAAGTTTTTCTGGGTGACGCGCTAAGCGTGAATAAATGGCCCCTTACTGTCTTTGAACTGTTGGTATTAGCCGTTGTTCTTATCACACATCGCCCCAATATCAAGCGTTTGATTAACGGGACTGAGCCTAAGACGTACCTTTTCTAACAATCAAGAGATTGACCCTGGTCAGTCTCTTTTTATTTGGTCACGCCTGGCAGCATGCTATAATGATATTTATAAATAACCATATTCCGCCATGAAAATTAAAAAAGATAAGAACAGCGTTGTCGCTTACTTCAGTTTAGAAATCGCTTTGGAAAGCGATTTGCCGACTTATTCGGGCGGCTTGGGCGTCTTGGCTGGTGATCTGCTCCGTTCCGCGGCTGATATCGGGTTTCCGCTGGTCGGAGTGACCCTCTTAAATCGTCGCGGTTATCTCAAACAGGAGATGGCTCTGGATGGAAGGCAGATAGCCAAGCCGGAAAGCCGTTATCCGTTTGGTAGATTGGAAAAGACGGGGATCGAGACGACCGTCCTTATCGGCTCAGAAACGGTCCGGATCCGCGTCTGGCACTATCAAGTTAAGGGTGGGGCGGTCAGCACCTCTGTTTATTTGTTGGACACTGATGTGCCGGGAAATAAGCCAAAATACCGCCGGCTTACTGACCGACTTTATGATTCCGATAAATTATATCGGCTGCAGCAGGAGATTGTGTTGGGACGTGGCGGGGTGCGAATGCTAGCCGCTCTTGGCTATGATGTTAAGAAATATCATCTTAATGAAGGCCACGGCAGTTTGGCGGCTGTCGAGCTCTTCCTATCGTCAAGAAAAAAGACGGCTGCTGCAAAATTAGCTGAAGTGCGCTCACGCTGTATATTTACTGTCCATACGCCTCTTCCGGGCGCTCAGGATCAGTACAAGAAAGATTTTTTTCTCTCTTACCTGCGAGATTGGCCAGTTTATCTCAACCGTTTGTTTGTGGACGAACGGATCAATATGACTCGGGCCGGTCTACACTGCTGCGGCTATACTAACGCCGTTTCACTCCGGCATCGGGCGGTTACGAGAAAAATGTTTTCTGGTCATCGTATCGAGTCGATTACAAACGGGGTTAATTCTTCTTTCTGGACGGCGCCTGAAATGCAGGCCTTGTTCGATAAGACAGCCGTTGGCTGGCGACATGACGCCCGCTGTCTGGCAAAAATGGTTAAAGCGGCGCCGGAAGAGATCGGAGCTGCTCATAAAAAAGCTAAACAGCGACTCATTGGCTATGTTCGGCGTCAGATAGGTGCGAGATTACGCGAGGATATCTTTACAATTGGCTTCGCGCGCCGCTTCACTCCTTATAAACGTCCCGGACTGATTTTTTTTGATCTGAACCGTTTAGCAGATATCGCGCTCCGTTGCGGTGGTTTACAGATTATTATGGCTGGTAAGGCGCACCCAGAAGACAAGGATGGCCAGGAACTAATCCGGCAGACTATAAGGGCGCGGGATAAATTACGGGGCCGAGTAAAGGTAGTGTTCTTAGAGGACTATGATCTCGATCAGGCTAAGCTGCTCGTGAGCGGCACCGATCTCTGGCTCAACACCCCCCAGCCTCCGATAGAGGCATCGGGGACAAGCGGCATGAAGGCCGCCCATAACGGAGTGCCGCAGCTCAGCACTGATGACGGCTGGTGGCCGGAAGGGTACAAGCGGGGACAAACGGGCTGGATGATAAGAGAAACCAGACAAGGAAACAACTTATATGAGTTGCTCGATCAAGATATCTTGCCTTTTTTCTACGGCAACCCGTTCGGCTGGAGTAAGCTGATGCGTTCGACTATCAGCCGCGGAGCGCCTGTATTTAACACCGATCGGACGCTGCGGGAATATATCCGCCAAGCCTATAAGATGAAAGGTTTTTAGCAGGAACCAGAAAAATAAAAAGGGTTGGCCAGGGAGCTAACCTTAAAATAGGAACTATTTTTGTAAAAGACAAAATTTATCAGGCTTATATTCAGCGGGGTTGATCATGGGGGCATTAGTTTTATGTTATTCAAGAATGTGGTGGTAACAGAATTTTATATTCTGTTCGCCCGCAACTTTGAAGATATACAATCCCGGTTCTTTAATCACAAACACTTTATAGTATCAGAAGTCTAAGCGGATATAACAATCGCGTTACTTAGGAAAAAGCGCTATAATAAAGAAGTCATAATTTAATCAATAATCATATGCCGAAAAAAACCAAGCAGCCGGCCGGTGCGGAGCAGTTCAAGGTCTACGGTCATGAGATACTAAGCAAGGTTAAAGAGCTGATTAAAGAGGGAAATGTCCGTCGTATCGTCATCAAAAACGAGAGGGGAAAAATTATGATGGAAATCCCGGTAACCTTCGCGGTTGTTGGCGCGGTGGTTGCCCCTGTCTTAGCGGCTATTGGTGCTCTAGCCGCCTTATTGTCAAAGGGGACGATTGAAGTTGAAAGAAAATAATCAGTAAAAAAACCGCCGCTTAGGATAGCGGCGGTTTTTTGTTATCAGGCGGTCATTTCATCATTTCCAAGACTTCGTCTCGTTTAGCAGCCATCGTTGCAGGGTCGACCGCTTCTAGATTAAGGCGCATCTTGGCTTCGGTATTTGAAGCGCGGACATTAAACCAATAATTAGGATATTCGATGGTGATGCCGTCGAGACGGTTCTGGCGGGCGTCAGGGTAGCGGGCCGCGATGGCCGAGAAAACGGTTGCTGGGTCCACGACCGTTCGGTTAATCTCGCCAGAATGGAAATATTTTTGGTAAGGTGCGAGATGAGAGGCGATGTCTCCTTTCAGGCTCGAAAAATACTCGAGCAGCTTGATGATCATTATTCCCGGATACTCGAAACAGCCAGCGGCTCCCTTAAGGAAAAAGTGGCCGGAAGACTCGCCGGCGAAATAAATATCTTCCTTCAACATCTGCTCCTTAATGAGAGAGTGCCCGACGCGTGTGATGACCGGCTCGCCACCGGCTGCTTGGATAAGATCGACAGTAATCTTACCGGGGCGGGCGTCATAACCGATCCTAGATTGTGGTTTTAGAGTCAGGAATAATTCAGAAAGCCAGCCGCGGATGATGGCCGGATTGATGGTTCGGCCGAGGTTATCGGCGAAAAAGACGCGATCTCCGTCTCCGTCAGTAGCGATGCCGAGATCGGCGCCTTCGGCGAGGACGGCGTCCTGGAGTTGGCGCATGTTTTCTTCTTTGAGGGGGTCGGCTTCATGGGCTGGAAAATTGCCGTCGGGTATAAAGTTTAGTGGGATCAGTTTGATAGGCAGGGCGCTTAGGAGCGGCGTCAAATATGAGGCGCCCATCCCGTTTGCCGCGTCTGCCACGATTTTCAAGGGGCGGATTTTCCCGGGCGAGGCAAAGGTTAGGGTGTAGGCGACTTCATCCCGGAGAGCGCTGTCGTTTTTAGAAACTATGCCGGGTTTTTCGGAAGGGACCAGCCGGCCCGCTTGTATTTCATTTCTCATCCAGATCAGCCCCGTTTCGCCGCTGACCGGTCGTCCCTGGGCACGGACCAGTTTAAATCCGTTCCACTCTTTCGGATTGTGTGACGCGGAAATCATTATTCCGCCTTGATATCCGTAATGGCCGACGGCAAAATAAAGGGTCGAAGTGGCGACTTGTCCCAGATCCACAGCCTCGGCTCCGCCCGCCACCAAACCCCTGATCAGCTCCGCCTTTAGGGACGGAGAAGACAGGCGCATGTCTGAGCCGACAGCGATACATAGCGGTTCAGCTGGCTGGTAGTCGGGATCTATTTTTCGGAGCGCGACAAAGGCCAGGCCGAGCTGATAGGCGAAGGCGTCATCAAGATCTTGCCCGTAGACGCCCCGGATGTCGTAAGCCTTGAATATTTTAGCATTCACGGTAAGCATAATTCCCGATGCCCCCTAGTCCGAACCAAGCGGCTATTAGACAAATAAACCAGCCGACGTAAGGGATGGCAAATAATAACCAGGCGATGATGACGCCGACAATCAGCGGCCAGAGCAAGTGGCTGGGGCGACTCTTGCTGAATTTAGCTATGATTATCTGTCCGATCAAGAGGGCGGATAGGATTTTGCCTAGATAGATGAGGATCAACCAGGCAGTGATAGAGATAAGAGCAAGCGGTAACCCGATCACCGTGAAAGCGAGGACGAGGGCAATCGGCGGTAGGAGGAACATCAGGATGAGACCGGGTAGTATCGTTTTGATCGGTTCGTTTTCCATCTTGTCTAGTATCTTGGGCGTCACATTCTTGCCGATAAAGATCAGGGCTAGACCGACGACCAAGGCGGAGAATATCGCGAATAGTTCTTTCCAGACCCAACGGGTCATATCGCCGTCATTTTTGGCGGGCGGGGTTATCTGCTTAATCTCCCCGGCGATAGCCGCTTGGGAAGATATGGCCGCCGGCGCAGCCGACGTATAAATTAGATCGCCGTTTACAACCGTAGTTGGTGCTAAGGTGAGAGGTGTAATGTCGCGGTTGTCATCGAGGGTGAGATTTACGCTTTTGCCGACGGAGCCGGCTAAGAGAACTTGACCAGCCTGGCCGCCCAAGCTGCCGTCGATCACCCCGCGGGCTTCAACAGTCGCCCCCGCCAGATAGACGTCCCAACCAACGCGGGAATCCGGCCCCAAGACTATATTTGTCCCGAAGGCATTGATATTGCGGGCGACGTCGCCGTTTATCACCAAAGAATTGCCGGCAACGCGGATATTTCCCCCGACATCGCCATCAATGATAATTTCTTGAGCCGCTGCGATGATGTCGCCTTCGATGCGGCCGCTTACCCGTATAGAGCGAGCGGCGGCGATAAGGTCACCGCTGATCGTTCCGTCGATGGTCACAGATTCACCGGCGATATAAAGGTTACCGCTCATGATCTCATCTCGGCCGACATAGACGTTCCCGGTCTCAGCTGCGGCCGCGACGACGGAGCCGAGCGGTATGAATAATAAGGCTGCCAGCAAGAAACCTTTGTAGATTAGCGTTTTCATATTTTTTTAAATTAATCAGTAATATAATTATAGCCCAGATGCGGCCGTCGGGCAATTGACAGTCGCTAACGACTTGGATTAGGCTTCACTTTTTTTAAAAAAACTCTTCGCTAAACGGTGTGGTAGCCCGATGAGGATTTTTTATTGCTTTTTAGGGGCCGTTAGGCTATAATATCTCCATATGTTGATGAATAAGACAAGAAAAATTTGGTCAGGTTTTAACCTTTTTGCCGCCCAGTGATTAAGCGGCGGGGCTTTCTTTTTCAGAAACGCCCGTCGGGTGTTTTTTTATTTACTTAGCGCACGGATCAAAATATGTTTTTAGGAAAATCTGACTTTAGGTTAATCATCGCTCTTACAATTTATATCGTTTCGCTATTTGCCGCCAACACTCTTGGCTTGAAGCTGATGCCGTTTCTCTTTGGGACCCATCTTTCCGTTTCCGTGTTCTTTTTCCCCTTCGTATTTTTGATGACTGATGTAATCGGCCAGGTCTACGGCAAAGAGACTGCTAAAACTTTTGTCTGGGCCGGATTTATCAGCATACTCTTGTTCATGGTGTATTCTCTGTTATCGCTCGCGCTCCCTTGGTCATCGGCTTCTCTCTGGGCTCAGGATAGTTACGGTATGATTTTCGGTATTAGCCTGCGCATGTCTCTTGCCTCTCTCTTAGCTTTTGTCATCGCGGAATATCAAGATGTTCTCGCCTTTTTCTTTTTTAAGAAAAAATTACATGATCGGGTCTTCTGGCTGCAGTCCAATCTGTCCAATCTTTGGTCGCAGCTCCTGGATACCCTCATTTTTATGTTTGTTGCTTTTTGGGGAATATATCCCGTAAAAGTCATCCTGTTGATGAGCCTGCCCTGGTGGCTGTATAAGGTAGGTGCCGGCTTGCTGTATACGCCGCTATCCTACCTCGGCATCAGGATGTTAAGATATGAGAAAAGAAACCTATGAAAGTAAAAGCAATCAAAACTCGGTTGTTTCTCCCGGAAGAGAAGTTGTTGCCTTTTATCGATCAGTATTGCCCTATATTGCGAGAGGGTGATATTTTAGTCGTCACCTCCAAAATTGTTGCTCTGGCCGAGGGCCGGCTAGTGACGAAATGGGATAATGCTAAAAAACAAGCCATAATCAAGCAGGAGAGCCAGTTAATGATACCAGCGAAATATATCTGTTTGACCGTGAAAGACGGCATGGTGATGGCTTCGGCTGGAGTCGACGAGAGCAATGGTAACGGAGCGCTCATTCTCTTACCGCGTGATAGTTGGCGGGTGGCGTCGGCGATCCGCAGTCACTTTCGTAAGCGGCGCGGTCTGCGCAAACTCGGCGTAATAATCACCGATAGTCGTAATGCCCCCTTTCGTAAGGGTATCACTGGCGCGGCCTTGGCTTATAGTGGCTTTAAGGGACTCAAGGATTATCGTCGGACACTTGATATTTTTGGAAGGCCTTTCCATTTTTCTCGCGTGGATGTGGCCGATAGTTTGGCAACCGCAGCAGTCCTGTGTATGGGGGAGGGAAACGAAAAGCGCCCACTGGCAATCATTTCTAACGCCCCAGTAACCTATACAGATAAGATAAATAAGCAGGAATTAAGAATAAGTTTAGAAGAAGACATGTATGGTCCCTTATTTCGCCAGACGCGATAAAGAGTCTTTTTGACAAAGAGTTCGACCCTAAACTAATATTTAACCATATGAAATACGAATACCTGCCGCAGGATGCGGCCGTTTGGGAGATTCTTAGCCGTGAAAAGAAGCGGCAGGACGAAGAGATCGAGCTGATCGCTTCGGAGAACTATGCCTCGCCGGCGGTTCTCGAGGCGCTAGGTAGCGTTCTTAATAATAAATACAGCGAAGGCTATCCGGGAAAGCGCTATTACGGTGGCAACTATATTATTGACGAGATTGAAAATCTAGCTATCGCTCGCGCCAAGCAGCTTTTTGGCGCCGAACATGTCAATGTCCAGCCCTTGTCCGGCTCGCCAGCCAACGCCGCCGTTTATATGGCTTTTTTGGAGCCCGGAGATAAAGTGTTAGGTCTGAAATTGGATCATGGTGGTCATCTTTCTCATGGCCACAGCGTCAATTTTTCTGGCCGCCTTTATAATTTCGTCCAATATGGCCTGGATCCCTCCACCGGACGCATCGATATGGATGAGGTAGCAGCGGTAGCTCGTCGGGAGAAGCCCAAGATGATCGTGGCCGGGTTCACCGCCTATTCGCGAGAGATCGACTGGGAAGCCTTTCGGACGATCGCTGATGAGATTGGCGCTTTTACCTTCGCTGATATCGCTCATCCGGCCGGCCTCATCGCCGCCGGAGAGCTCCGGAGCCCGGTCCCACTCTTTGACGTCGTATCCACCACAACTCATAAGACTTTGCGTGGACCGCGCGGCGCCATGATTATGTGCCAAAAGAAATTCGCTAAACAGGTCGACCGCGCTGTCTTTCCAGGAATGCAGGGTGGCCCTCATGATCATGTTACCGCCGCTAAAGCAGTCGCTTTCGGCGAGGCACTGCAACCGGAATTCAAGGCTTACGCCAAACAGGTAATTAAGAACGCTCAAGCGCTCGCTCAAGATTTTTTGGATCGCGGTTATAGGATAATCTCTGGCGGGACGGACAATCATCTGATGGTCGTTGACCTTGGCCCGCAAGGATTAACCGGGAAAGAAGCCGAGAAGATCCTAGAGAAGATTGGCGTCTCTGTTTCTCGCTCTACGATTCCTGACGATCCCAATCCGCCGCTCGATCCCTCCGGTATTCGGATCGGTACGCCGGCGGTAACGACCCGCGGCATGAAAGAGGCGGAGATGCGTCAGATCGGCGGCTTTATTGTCGAGGCGCTTGAAAAAGGGACTAACGAAGGACGATTAGACAGTTTGAAAGAAGAAGTCCGCGACCTCTGTGGCCGTTTTCCTCTACCGACTAAATAAAAATATGATTAAGACAATAGACGGTTTAGCCATCGCCGAGCGCGTTAAAGATGTTACTGCCCAAGAGGTATTTTCTCATCAAGAGGAGAGGCCGAGTTTGGCTATTATTTTGGTCGGCGAGAGGCCGGATTCGCGTCTGTATGTTTCACTGAAGCAGCGGGAAGGCAAAAGGGTTGGGATTGATACTCATCTTTATGCTCTAGAGGCGGATGTGCCGGAGAAGGAGTTGATTGAGGTTATCAAGTTTTTAAATAATGACCCCCATATCGACGGCATCTTAGTCCAATTGCCTCTGCCGGATAATTATGATACCGATAAGGTAATTGCCGCCATCGATCCGGAAAAGGATGTAGACGGCTTTCACCCTGATCATCCCGATTATCTCCTGTCACCCGTCCTGGCTTCCGTGGGCGCCTGCTTAAAGCACATCGGTTTTAAGACGGCGGGAAAAACCGCCTGTGTCTTATATAATTCGGAAGTTTTCGGTCTTAGCGTTAAAAAATTTCTGGAAGAGATGGGGCTGGCCGTGAGTTTGAAGAATCACCCCGAGTTAGCGGATTTACTGGTGACGGCGTTAGGCGAGCCCCATAAGATCAAGAAGGGCATGATAAAAGAAGGGGCTGTCATCATTGATATCGGGATTACCACTTCCGACGACAAGGTCTTGGGGGACATCGATTGGGATGATATTAAAGACAAGGCAGCTTGGGCGACGCCAGTGCCTGGCGGAATCGGCCCGATGACAGTGGCCTTCTTATTTAAGAACACTTTAGAGATATTTAAGCGTAAGCAACAACGATGATACATTTAAAGAAACAACAGCTGCGCGAGCTTTTGAAGATCCATTTTGGTTATGACTCTTTCCGGCCGGGGCAGGAGCTGGCGATTGATAATATTTTAGCTGGCCGCGATGCCGTGGTGGTCCTGCCGACCGGTGGAGGCAAGTCGCTTATTTATCAGTTGCCAGCCCTCGTCTTAGACGGTATCACTCTAGTGATCTCGCCGCTTATCGCGCTCATGAAAGATCAGGTTGACTCTCTCGAGCGGGTTGGCATACCGGCGACCTTCATTAACTCCTCGCTTTCGTCTGCGGAAACGGAGCGGCGTCTCGACGCTCTGGGGAGTGGGGCCTTGAAGATCGTTTATGTTGCGCCTGAGCGTTTCTATAATCAGGAATTCTTGAAGCGCCTTAAAGGACTGAAGATCTCTCTTTTTGCGATCGATGAAGCCCATTGCATCAGCCAATGGGGACATGATTTTCGGCCGAGCTACATGCGACTACGCGATGCCGTTAAGCTGGTCGGTTCGCCGACAGTGGTGGCTCTTACGGCGACGGCAACTCCTGAAGTCCGCGATGACATCGTTCGGCAGCTGGCCTTGGATGATTATGAGATGATAATCACCGGATTTGGCCGGCCAAATTTACAGTTTGCGGTCATCCCGTCCGCTAACGGCCAAAAGATTGAGAATATTGTGGGCTTCCTGACGACTAATCCGGAAATCGGATCAGGAATAATTTATACCGGCACCCGCGCTAAAGCGGATGAGATCCTGGAAGTACTGACGGAATACGATATCAAAGCCGTGGTTTACCATGCCGGTATGGACGGACCGAGCCGCGATTGGGTGCAGGAGCAGTTCATGACTGGCGCTGCTCAGGTAGTAGTCGCTACTAACGCTTTCGGCCTGGGCATCAATAAGCCAGATATCCGTTTTGTGATTCACCATGATCTTCCGGGAACGATCGAAGCCTATTATCAAGAAGCGGGCCGAGCTGGGCGCGATGGCCGTCCTAGCTATTGTCTGTTATTTTATAATCAACAAGACCGCTATCTGCGGGAATTTTTTATCAAAGGTGATAATCCGGCGCCGGAGATGATCATCGAGATCTATGGTTTCCTGGTTGAACGCGCCGCTCAAGAAGATTCTCCATCCGGCACAATCATGGTGACCTACGCAGAGATCGCCCAGAATCTTTCTGATAATGTGCCGGAGATGGCGATTGGGACGTCCCTGAAAATATTAGAAAAGGAAGGTTATATCAGCCGTCCTAAAGAAAAAAGTGCCAGTTCGTATCTACGCGCTAAGCAAGAATGGACGGAAATAATAGCGGCGGTCCCGCCGCGGGCTAAAGTGCAGCGCGAGATTGTCGAACAGCTCGGTACAAAATATCCGCGTGAGCTGTCTGAGGGTTGGGAGTTTAATCCGGAAGAAGCGGCGATCGTTCTCAGGGTTAAAAAGGAGGCGCTACTTAGAGCCGTCAAGAAATTAGCGGAGCAGGGTCTCGTCGAATATCGGCCGCCCTGGCGTGGCACGGAAATAAAGATACTCAGGGAAACTGAGCCGGAAGATATTACTTTGGACTTTAAAGCCCTGAAGACGAAGGCGGCGCGGGCTTACGAAAAATTGGATGAGATGGAAAACTACGTTTATTCCACCTCTTGCCGTCAGCAGTTCATTCTTAATTATTTTGGCGAATCGGGCGCCTTGCCGTGCGGCAAATGTGACAGCTGCCTTAGAGGAGAGCGTCGGTCCGGCGGGAAGGTTGCTAGCCGATCAAAAAAAGAATATTTAGGCTAATTTTAGCTTTATGATAAGATAGTTCGGCTTCGGGTAGTTGTTTTGTTGACACCCCCCAGGGGTGTATGATATCATATTATTATGAAAACCCCCGAGCAGCGGTTGAACAATGTAATCGGACAGCTTAGCGGTGCCAAGAAGATCCTAGCAGAGCCGCAGCGCGACTGTTTTCTTTTGTTAACACAGCTCAAGGCGGCCCGGAGCGCTCTATCGGCTCTTATGGATAAGATAGTTGGAGAAGAGTTCGATCGTTGTCTAATTGATCCCCAGCGTCACGATAAAGCCAAGATTGAAAAGATTTTTAAAGAGATAATAAATAAATAAAAAATTTATGTCTAACGCCATAGAACTGAAGAAAGAAAATTTTGCGGAGGAGGTCTTAAAGAGCGAACAGCCGGTGCTGGTTGATTTTTGGGCACCTTGGTGCACACCGTGTCGGATGATGGCGCCGATCCTCGACGACCTGGCCGGTGAGATGGCCGGAAAATTGAAGATTGCTAAGTTAAATACTGAGGACGCTGGTAATCAGGATTTGGCGATCGAATATCAGATCCAGAGTATCCCGAATATGAAACTCTTCAAAGGAGGGCAGGTCATCGCTGATTTTATCGGCCTTCGAGACAAGGAGAGCCTGCGCAACGACCTTGAAGCCCACTTGAATAAATAATCATAACAGCGGACCCGCTTAGTCAGGTTCCGCCGTTTTATTTTTATGAGCATCTTTGCCGAGAATCGCCGCCGTCTTGAGGACATTCAGCGCCTCGAAGGTATCAGCGACCAGGAGATGGCCCCCCTCCGGGAATCAGTTGAGACTAATTATCAAGAATTGATAGTTGGTGGCCGCAAGTATCCGGCTTGGCGCATCGTTTATAATCGGGCCCTCGGTCCAGGAAAGGGCGGTATCCGCTTCCATCCGGATGTAAACGAGGATGAAGTTAAGTCGTTGGCTTTTTGGATGGCGCTTAAGAATTCTTTGGCCGGCATTCCCTACGGTGGAGCTAAGGGTGGAGTGAAATTCGATCCAAAATTAACTGACCAGAAGGAACTGGAGGCGGTCAGCCGTGCCTATATCGGTGCCTTCCATAAATATCTGGGTCAAGATAAAGATATCCCCGCGCCCGATGTTTACACGAACAGCCAAGTGATGTCTTGGATGCTTGATGAATTTGAGAAACAGACCGGACATCACGAGCCCGGAATGATAACTGGTAAGCCGGTCGAACTCGGTGGCATCGCAATGCGCGGGGATGCCACGGCCCAGGGCGGATATTTAGTGGCCAAGGAAATGATCGCTAAGTTTTTGGACGGACGCGTCGGTGCCAGCGTGGTTATCCAGGGTTTTGGTAACGCCGGCCTGTTCATGACCGAGAAACTCCACGCGGACGGTTGCCGTGTGATCGCAGTTTCCGATAGTCGTGGCGGTATATACGATGAAAATGGCCTGGACATCAAGGCGCTTGCCGCCTGGAAGAACGCCGGACATCCGGTTAATGAATATGCCGGGGGTAAGGCGATAACCAATAAAGAGCTGTTGGAACTCAAGACCGATATCCTGGTGTTAGCGGCACTTGAAAATCAGATTACAGTTGACAACGCCCCTCGCGTACAGGCTACTTGTCTTCTGGAATTAGCGAACGGACCGATAACTTATGAAGCGGATAGCCTCTTAGCCGCTGCTAATAAAGTAGTTGTTCCTGACATCCTCGCTAATTCTGGCGGGGTGATCGTGAGTTACTTTGAATGGGCACAGAATAAGACTGGACAGATACTCGACGAAGAATATCTCCGTCAATTATTAGAGAAGAAGATGAAAGAGAATTGGTCGCGAGTTTATGAAGCTTACCAATCTCACGCCGGTGAGCGGACGCTTCGCCAGGAGGCCTACGCGTTAGCCATTAAGCGCATCTTGGCGGCCGAAAGGTGGCGAGGGAGATAAATATATCCCTTTGAATCTCAATTGAAATTAAAAGACGGGCCCTGAGGCCCGTCTTTTTAGATTTTTCTTTGGCGGTAGATTATTGGACCGGAGCACACTCGGCAGCGGTGTTGGCCGAGGCGACAGTGCCGGTGCCGAAGCCCGGGGCGGGCTGATCACTCGGCAGTACGGTTTGACATTCCGTCGGCGCGTTATTGAAGGCGCTGCAGACGGTGCTTAAGAGGGAGGCGGAATCGCGACCGGAAGAAACTTCCTGGCCGTTGATGACGAGGGTCGGAGAACCAGCTACACCGTATTTCGTGTTATCGGCCTTATTTACATCAAAGCCTGGGTAACTACCCTGGAATCCGACCTGATTTCGGAAATTATCCATGATCTTATATTCCTGGTCGGTCTGGGTGTAGCAAGAGTTGAGCTTCGTCGTGTCGATACCGGTTGAAGCCACACAACTCGCGTCTTCGCCAGCGATCAGGAAGCACTTTAGATAAGCTTGGAGTTTATCGGGCTGATTTTTCTGGATGCAGTATTGATTGATCTGCTCTTTGAGTTCCTTTTCTCCGTGCATCGCGTAGTCGACGAATTTAAGTTCGAAATCAATCTTGCTACCCAGAGTTTCTAAGACCGGCAGGATGCCTTTCTCGATCTGTGTGCCGTAGGGGCAGTGGCTCATGACGAATAGTTCCAGTTTCGGCTTATCGCTCTTTACGCTCACCGTGCTGACCGGAGCCGCGCCGTCGGCTGCCGCCGCGTCCGTGCCGCCATTTGATATTTCATCAATGTTCATGGCTTGCGGGAAGAACAGCTTGCCGTCTTTAGAAATATAGGATTCTACAACATCACTAACGATATCGATTTTCAGCTTGTAAAGATCATACTCTTCGGAAATATCCCGAATGGTCGCCTTCATGCCGCTTTGCATCAGGTAATCGTTGATGAAGCTTTCGGCTCGTGTTTGGGCTTCGGTCGTGCTCAGTTCTTTATCGCCTGGCTTCTGGAAGGAGAAGATGGCGATGAGGGCGAGGGCGATGACTAGGAGGACCGGCAAAGTGATTCGCAGGAAAGTCTCGCGCCCGAAGAGGCTCTTGATTTGTTTCATATCTATGTTTGATGCTCGCTCAGAAAATCCGCGTCAAGACGGAATTTTCACCCGCTCGCTTGTTTAAATAATTAAAGGGATAATCCCATTATATAAGAAAATAAAAATGGCGTCAAAGGCTAAATTAGTGTCGGGGGAGGGCGTCGGACAATTGCCGAGGAGGATCTATCTGGAAGTTTCGTTGTTCGCCCTGTCGGTCACGAAAAGCCAGTCGGTCGGCGACCAACCAGACCCGGCCGAGGGCGAGTTTGTGATTTTTATCCTTGGTCTTTTTGGTCGAATAGAGGTCGTCGCCGACTAGAGGGTGCCCGTAGGCGAAAAAATGAACGCGGATCTGATGGGTCCGACCGGTCTTGATTCGAACCCGGACCAGGGCGAAATTGACGAATTTTTGGAGGACGGTGAATTCCGTCTCGGCTTGGCGGGACTTGAACCAACTGTCGATATTTCCTTGATCGCGCCGGTGCGGATGTCGTCGCACCAGGAGATCGCTGGAACCGGCGGGCAGAGCCGCCATCCGGTAGCCTTCCTGCGCGCGGGTGATCGGAAAATTGATCACGTCGCCATCGGTCGTGAAACGACCGTGGGCCAGAGCCAGATATTCCTTAAGGATTGTTCGGTTTTTGAACTGACTCTTCAAGTTTTCGAAGCTTTCGTTGTTGCGGGCGATTACCATTAGGCCGCTGACTTCCTTGTCTAGGCGGTGGACTAAACCCGGGCGGATCGGAGCGTCGGCCGCCGGAGTGTCGCCGACTGAAGTGATGTCCGGGTAACGTTCAATCAGCCAATCAACGAGAGTCGGCTCTTTTAAGTTACCGCCAGCGTGGACGGCCAAGCCGGCCGGTTTGTTTATTACCAAATAATCATCCGTTTCGGAAATTATTTCCGGAATCAGCGACTCAAGTAGGGCGGAAGCGTGGATTTTCATAACTTATAATTAGCGGTTGAGATTTAGATATTAAACGTCGGATGTTAAATATTAGAACCCGTATAGGTCGCGCTGCCCTCGGTGGGTGGGCCGTCCTGGTTCCGGAAAATCCGATCCAAATCAGTCCTTTTTATTCCGCCGAGCAGATACATGGAGACGAGATAGACTAGAGTCGCCACCGTCATCGTCCAGACGACTTCCCAGATCGGTGGTTGGCTGGCTGGCCCGAAGAAGAAGAGGAAGGCCGCCATAACAAGGGCGCTGAGCAGGGATTTGGCGGCGACGGACCAGCGGGGCCGGAAGCGGCTGTATTTATATACGCAATATCCGGAGAAGATGGCAATCATGATTTCGCTGTAGATGGTTACTCCGGCCGCTCCGAAGCAGGAAAAGCGTGGGATGAAATACAGGTAAGCGATGAGCGAGCTCAGGCTGGTAAAGATATAAAAACGAATCATCTTTTTTTGGCGGTCGAGAGCGATAACGGCATGGGCCAGGACTGTGCCGGGGAAGATTGCCGCGACCCCGAAAATGAGTATCTGTAAGATCGGTCCGGCCGGAGCGAAATCTTGGCCGCCGGTATAGAGCATAATCGGACCGCCGAACCATTGGGCGCCGACGGCCAGCGGGATAGCGAGAGCGATCATGAAATCAAAAGACTTCTGCAAGACTTTCATGAAGAAGGCACGGTTTTTTTCCAGCCAGTTGGCGGTCAGGATCGGCAGAATAATTCCGGCGAACATGAAAGGAATTGTGGTCAAGACATCGACTATGCGGTAGGTAGCGCCATAGAGACCGACTTCTTCGAAGCGCCGAAAAAGGGATAGGAGTAAGGTATCGGCCCGCAGGTAGATCAGGTTTAGGACGATTGTGACAGCGAGCGGCCATGATTTAGCAATGATCTTCTGCCAGAGAGGCCAGTCAAACTCCCAGCGGACTACCGCGAATTTAAGGGAGAGGACATAGTGGAGCAGGAAATTGACACCGGCTGCCATGATAGTTGCTAGCAGTATGCCATTTAGACCCAGGCCCATGTTTCTGATCACGATCAGGCCAGCGATCAGGACGAGCCGGCTGGCCATCTCCGCTACGGCATCCCGGCTCATACTTAATTTTTTTTGGAAGAGACCGATCAGGACTTGATTAAGAGCGGGAAAGAGGAAAGAAACGGCGGTGATAAGCACTCCGAATTTTATTTCAGCGCTATAGGGGAAGAACCAGACTACGACCGGAGCTAATATCAGGAAAAATAGCGAGGAAACCAGGCGGAAGCTGAAGAGATTATTGAGTATCTTTTTTTCCGGAACACCCGGGGCGCTGATCATCTGGGCGGTTACCAGTGTCAGGCCGAAATCGGAGGCCACGGCGAAAAACGTCAGGAAGGTGATGATCGTCGTGTATTCACCGAATCCCGCCGGACCCAGGTAGCGCGTTATAATCACAATCGCCCACAGACCCAGGATCGTGGATATTAGCTTACTGGCGATCTGGATCAAAGTGTTGTGCGCCACTTTCTTAACCAGGCTCATTTTCTTGTATTTTTAGAGATACTTTTATATAATATAGCTGAAAGTCGTCCGCTGTGGTGCGACACTATAATTATACCAATAATAAAGCCGATATGACCAGACGCCAAAAAGCCTTATTATCCTTGATTTTTTTGAGTTTATTAAGCTTCATGGTCATCACTATTGCCCCATCTGTTCGGGCCGATAGCACACTGGTTGCCAATCAAGAAGGCTTTCAGGAGCTGAACGACGTTTTTGGTGGCGCTCCGGCCGATATCCGCCTGACATTGGCTAAGATCATTACCATAGTTTTGGGTTTTTTGGGTATAATATTTATCAGTCTTACAGTTTTTGCCGGTTTTCAGTATATGACCTCGGCTGGTAATGAAGAAAAAACCAAGAAAGCCGTCGATTTGCTGAAGAACGCAATCATCGGCTTAATTATCATCTTGGCGGCCTGGACAATTACCCGTTACGCCGTTATAATCCTTAGCAAGACCGTGAACGGAACGATCGATTATCTGCGCTATCAGTAGCGTTTACGATTACCACTGGCTTTGACAAGATCCGGAAAAGTGCTATTATGTAAGTATTAAGCTAGTTGTTAATCACAATTAGCTTTTTGTTTTAAATTGCCTAAATAATGGATCAGGAATAAAACTGGTCGCTAAAAATATGTCAGAAATCAGTAATGCCATCAAACAGCTCTGCGAAGAAAAGAATCTGGATTATAAATCGGTAATCGCAGCTGTCGAGTTGGCTCTCGCTGCCGCCTACCGTAAGGATTATGGCGAACGTAATCAGAACATCGTTGTTAAGTTCGATCCTTTGGCCGGAACGAGCCAGATTTTTGATGTTAAGAAAGTAGTTGATAATTTGCCAGAGCAAGAAGAGGCTGAGATGCTGAAAAATCTTTATAATCCTAATCCTAAAGATCTTCATAAAGAAGAATTTAGAGCCGAGTCCCGGCGAGCCCTCGTGGAGAGTGGTGATGAGGGCGAAGAAGAGGGTAAGAAGAAATTCAATCCGAAAACGGATATCCAGCTCAAAGAAGCCATGATCCTCAAGCACGATGCTCAGGTCGGAGAAGAGATAGTGACTGACTTGCCCATCCCGTCGACCTACGGCCGCATGGCGGCGCAAACCGCTAAGCAGGTGATCATCCAGAAACTGCGCGAGATGGAACGCGATATGATCTTCAGCGAATTCAAGAGCAAGGAGAAAGAGGTTGTCTCCGGCATCGTTCAGCGTCGCGAAGGCCGCTTTGTCTTTGTTGATCTGGGTAAAGCGGTCGGTCTACTGCCCGCGGAAGAACAGATTTATAACGAGCGTTATAACACCAATGACCGGCTTAAGGTTTTCATCAAGGAAGTGCGCGAAGGCCATAAGGGGCCGGAGATAATTCTCTCGCGCCGTGCTGAAGAGATTCTTCGTAAAATTTTCTATCTGGAAATTCCGGAAGTAGCCAACGGTCTGGTGGAGATAAAAGCCGTCGCCCGTGAAGCCGGCTCCCGTTCGAAAGTAGCGATCTGGACTGAGGCTGATAACGTCGATCCAGTCGGTTCCTGTGTGGGCCAGCGCGGTTCCCGCGTCCAGACTATAATTGGCGAACTAGGCGGCGAAAAGATCGATATCATAGAATATAGCGAAGACCAAGAGAAATTTATTGCCAATGCTTTGGCACCCGCTAAAGTCATGTCAATCGAACTGGACGAAGCCGAGCACAAGGCGATCGTCAAGGTTTCTCCCGATAAGTTGTCGCTGGCGATCGGCAAGGCCGGGCAGAATGTCCGCCTGGCGGCTCGTCTCAGCGGTTGGAAGATTGATATAATCGAAGCCTCTGAAGAGGGGGAGAAAAAAGTCTTGAGTGCCGATGAAGAAAAACTGGAAATGGTTGAGGATGAAGAGGCGGCTACAACTTCGGAAGTGGCTGAAGCAGCGGCTGAAGTCGCGCCGGCCGAAGTCGAAAAAGAAACGGCGTCCAAAAAAGAGTCAGAGGCAAAACCTAAGACCAAGAAGAAGACTGTTAAAAAAACTAAAAAAGAATAATCCCTGGCTATAGGGGTTAATTTTAAAAATTATGCCAACAAATCTGTTGATCTTGGGCAGCGCGGTCGTTGCCCTGGTTTACGGGGCGATCGTCATCGCCAGTATCTTGCGGCTGCCAGACGGTAACGACAAGATGAAGGAGATCGCCCGGGCGATCCAAGCCGG
>CAZLGE010000012.1:0-5956 GCA_964559375.1 uncultured Gammaproteobacteria bacterium
ACCCCCTCCGCCTCTCTACCAGATCAAAATCGCCGCTCACTTGTGTGCAATAATTTAGAGGGAAATTCCCGTTATATCCCAGCTTGGATATCGCTGGCAGGGGAATGTTATCCATCGGATACCAGAGCAGGCAAACATCCTTATTAAGAGGATCTTTTTCCAGACAATATCCGTTCAAACCGTTAGAGACGACGTTCTCATTCTTGCTAAGACAGCCCAGGCTATCAGTCGTCGGGTAAAGCCGGCACTCCGGAACCGAATAGGTACTACTCGCGGTCTTAAGGACCGGCTGAACACTCACATCATCAAAATACACATCGCCGGCCGCGCCTGCATTCAATCTTATCGTCACTTCTTTCTTGCCGGGACTGATCGTAAAACTCCGAACTTTCCTTTCCCAACCAGTTTCCGCTTTCTCCTCGATCCTTTCGATTATATTGTCATACCTGATCTCGATAATACCGGAAGACCCGCCGCTACCTTTGGTATTTAAAAGATAATTGATAAAGTATTCATCAGTCGCGACGGAGCTAACGGAAAAGGACCCCGGGAATTCGTAGTGGTTTTCCTTCTTTACCTCGAGATAGCCTTTGCCGTCGGCCGGATAATCGGTAGGCGCATCATCTGGATTGCCGATTATACAATAATAACCATTAGGATCGCAATAAGATTCTCTATCGAAATCACCTATAAGCTCTTCTATGCTCTTGCCGGCCAGGGACATATTACTCAAATTGAACCGATTTATCAGTGTGTAACCGGTGGCATTTTGATTGGCTTGCGGGACAAAATTCTGGCTTGATCCTAAATTAATGAAATTAGCGCACTCACCCTTATCGTCAAGGCGATCGCATTCAGCAAAGGCATAACAGGTTTTCTTCTTAGTAAAAGGATCTTGGACATAGCTGATACAATCCAACCATTTACCACAGACGCGATCCGGACGAACTTTAATTAACTGATTAGCGGCGCAACCGGAAGAACCGACGACGCAATTCTGCGGCGGCTGCCGATCGGCTGTCTGGTAAGGATCCCAGGCGCTCGTCAGGTCGGCCAGTCCACTGGCACCGCTTACACTACGCTCGTTAAACAGTACACAACCGTTATTGAAATCAACTAGGCCGTTACAACTTTGCTTATCCAAACCTTTTTGGAGCTGATAACCGATGAGCAGCTCTTTTACCTCAATAGACTTCAGGGTGTCCGCTCCGCTAACTAGCGCAAAATCATTATGTAAAGAATTAAAGATGAGCGGCTGATTGCTGGCGGTGACGGCCAGATTCGTCACACCACCTCCTAGTTTATTATTAAGGAGGAGCGGCTTAACGGAATTTTGGAAATTGAGACCGACGGTGCCGGTCGGGAGGCCAGAAGACGCCGGTTTATAAGACAGGCTATAGATCGTGTTGGGTCTGACCCTAATAAACTGCTCGGTTGAAGTAGCGGTTACGCCTGACCACCCGGACATCGAGTTTTTCCCCCAGCCTTCCTGGCGAAGATTGCTTACTCCGTCTTGATCATAAGTAGTAACATAAGTCGGATTAAGCACTAAATTAGAGGCAGCCCGACTGACCGGATCAATGTATTCAGTACAACTGGAAGCGCCTACCTCACAGAGAGCGGCCTGCTGGTCTGGAACAGGGATCTGATTATTAGCGCCGCCGTAACCGAAAGTCTTTTCATAAGTGAAGGAACAAGGATAATCATTATTATCTTCGATACATTTGCGGCTGTTAGCGCAATCTCCATCGGAGAGACAGGTTGGGCCGTTCTGCTCTAAAGATCCAGAAACACTTCCGTCATTGTTAAGGTCGCAACGTTTAACCGGAATACGGTACCAGTTCTTGCCCGGAACGGTCACATCGCTTGACGCTCGATAGATACAGGTCCCCGCTCCGGGATCTTTAAAGTAACTAGTCTCGCCATTATCGCTATTTTTCCAAGCTTCACAACCCGCGCTATCTGAGCCACAAAGGGTCTGGGCATACTGATCAGGGTTATTTTTCTTGAAGGTGTCTACCCAGCCAATCAAACTCGCTCCTCCCTGCCCCTGGCCGAGGCGGCTGCAGCCTTGGTCGGAAGCTCCGCACAGTTTCGATGAATTAAAGACGGCATAAATCGCGCTGTCTCCCGGAACCAGCAGACAATCGGGATCGCTGGTCAAACACGTAGAAGTGGCTATTCCTTCATACCAATAACCAGGCCCATAAGGAGTATAGTCCTGAGTATCAATCATCTGTTCACAGCCAACGGCTGAGTCTGAGCAGAGTCCGGAAAAACGATGCAGGTTATGTTTTAGTCCGCTAGGATCCGTATACTGGGCGCAACCGAGATTATACTCGGCGCCCTGGTAATTATTTAAGCTATCGTAATAACATATACTGGGCACACGGCTGGAATTGCGGATCAGATAATAACGATCGGTAATCTCAGACAGCCGGAAGTCATCAAGGTAGAAATCCCCGTTGGCCGTCAAACCAATTATCTCATTCAGACCAACGGCATGATCAAGATTATCAAGGTTGGCTTGATAAATATTCCACTCGTTTCCGCCTTTTACCGTTACTGGCGCGGCGGCGTTGAAATCGCTTCGCTCGCCGGTGTCGGGATTTAAGAAAAATATCTTAATAGCGCTGTTAGAGGAGGCCCGGGCTAGGAACCGAACGGTATAAGCCGAGCCCTGCCGAACAAGACCGTAGACCTTGAGTTGGGCCGCCAAATTATCATCGGCCAGCAAACTCTCGATCAGGGGACGACGGGAAACGGTAGTGTTAATTAACTGACCACAGGAGATGCCATTATTATATTGGAGCGAATGACCATTATTGCTGTTAGCCACCGTACTCAAGCTGATTCCTCCGGAGCAGTTCGAAGTCCACCCTCCTAGCCCATTTTCGAAATCATCAGCGACCGCCAGTCTAATATTAGCACCGCGCGATCCGTTATACTCGCGGCAACCGTTTTCTACCGCTTGGCAGGGCTGGCCCTCGCCGGGGATAGCCTGGTAGATACACGCGCTGCGGGCATTATCCCAGATACCACCGTTGAGACAGACGTTACAGGATGAGGAGGCGCCATCCCAATGCTTATCCGCGCCGACACATTGGCTCTGGGTCAGGCCTTTATCAACATTCTTTTCCGTCATTCGATAAGCATGACAATTATCAGAACAGGTAATCGTCCGGCTGGCCAGATGATAAGCGACCTGACCGGCAGAATTATAGTATTCGCGGCAATCTGGATTATAACCGGAATCCGTTACCGGTAATTTATATATGGCGGCGCTACACAGAGTGCTGTCATTCGAGGTCACAGCAGGCAAGTTGGTGGCATTTTTCTTGAGAGTGAATGAACGAAGTTGATAACCGCTGCCTGTGCCCTCCCAACTGTAAAAAGTGGCGCAATCGCTCGCAGACGGCTTAACGCATTGCTTGAGGGTGCTGTAGTACTCCTTCTGTTCCCCGCCCTGGATCAAGTTATCAAGATTAGTAAATTCGCTACAACCGGCGGCGGCGGCGCTACAGACAGTAGCCGTATTCGGAATAAGATTATCAGCGCTGGGCGAGGAGAAATAACTGCCTCTCGCGATGTAAACATCATAACCGAGACATGCACCGGAACAGTAATCGTTGCTAGTTACCTGCGCCGGAACGCTAAATCCGTCTAATACAGAAGCGTAAGATTCGCAGCCGACCTCCGACTTATTGCACTTGCGAGCAAAGTTGGCACAAACAGCCGGGGCGTCGGTCTTCAAACGGTAATCGGCGTTTGCGGCATCGATATAGCAGGTCTGTTCCAGATAAGGGGGAAGGAGCTTTTCATATACCTTATAAGAACCATAAGGGCTGTAACCAGTATCCCAATTGCTCATTTCAAATTTAATGTTCTTGACATAGAAAACTGCCTGCCCAGCGGTGCTCTGACCAGTTATATAAAACTCCGCCGTATTGTAAGCGACTGTCGCGGGACGGGTGACTGAAAGACGTTGCCAGTTATTCTTAACTGTCATCGACTTAACATATCCCTCCGAAACATTAGCTCCGGCCACTAGGCGGACACTATCTCCAGTCTTTAAGTAGACATCAGCACTAACCGTATAGGCTTGCCCCGGAATCGTCTGGAAATTGACGGGCAAGAGAGAATCTACCCCGGAGGAATATACTCCTCCAGTCGGACCACTCGTCGTCAATTTTATCGCCTTACCAGTCAAACCGCCCGGTTCTTCGGCTGCACTCACGATGACTCCTTGGCTACTATTAAGTGGCCAATCATTAAGACGGCCGGAAGCGGCCGAGTCACCAACTTGATCATTTTCAAAATTTGCATTCATCACCAGATTCGAGCCCCAGGTAGGTTTGACGCGCAATAATCCAGTACATCCTTCGTTGCGGCTATCACAACCGCTCAAATTATTGTTGAAATAGGCGCTAGCTACATTGCTCCAGGAAACCTTTCCCGTCGCGGCCGCATAAGATCCGGTGAGAGCATACTGGCGACAGCCGGAATTTTCTGGATTACAACTACTATAGTCTAGGGTGTTCTGTAAATAAGCGACGGTCGCGCCAACCGAAGAAGTAAAGGACTGACAGGTGTTGTTGATCGGCTGGCAGGAATCGGATCCGAAATTCCAGGTCCTTTTCTCTTCATTACAATATCCGTAAGCTTCACAGCTTCCGTCCACCCGCTCTTTGATACAGGTCTGGTTGTCGGCGCAATAGTTTCCCGCCCGGACAATATTAATCTCGCTTGGCGTCCCCGTAGCATTGGACTCACCCGGTGTCCCCGGGATTATAGTCTTACTGAGAATTTGCCCACCTATACCCTCCTGACGGCAATAATTAAGAGGCGCTTTGAGAACCCAGTTGGGGTCAACCAGGCCTTCGCACCAGTTCTGGTCCCGCTGATCAAATTCCGTGCTGAAATCATTATACCGGTCCGTCTTATCGAAACAAGAAACGAGATCCTTCATGGTCGCCTTCTTGGGCGGGTTGACGGCCACAATCTTCTGGATCGCTAATTCCCAGCCGGCCGGCACGATACGATACTTCCGGAGAATTGAAATATTCCGCAAAGAATAAGTGGAAGGATTGTTTTCGTTCGTCAGCTGCCACTCGCCGTGCAAATAACCACCCTCCAGCGCTTCAGCGACAGTCTTCTTCTCGCTGATTGCCTGCATAAACTGATTATCAATCACGCAGTTATCGGGACCAGGGTTTTTAGCATCAGGACAAATGACCAGCGAAGATAGGATATTATAGTCAGCCCGAACACCAAAATCTGGCTGCAGTAACTTAGTCGTCGCCTCCTTGAGCGATGAGACGCCATAATAGGCGCTCGGATCACTCTGGGGATTATTGAGACCGGCCAGGGCACCGCCGGAACTGCCCCGCTTTGTCTTATCGGACAAACTGCGCATCAATTCATTAAAGGCGGATATGGCGTATTGATTTATAAAAACGTTAGCGGCATCCACAAAAGCGTCGCCCGTAATCGTGCCGATATTTGTCTCCTGGGATCTTTTCGCGCTTTCCAGTTCCCGGGCCGCCGTGCCGGGGGGAGCAGCGGAATCGCCGGCGATATTACGAACGTCTAGCCAGCCGCCACCGGTTTCAAAGAGAAGTTTTTCCGTAGCTAACCTTTCGCCTTTCGCATTGGACATATCGGCCTGAGCTGATACATATATACCCAGGTCATTAGCCCGCGGGTCGAAAAATGCCGAAAAATGCCGAAGGTATTCATTGCCAGTCAGACCGGTACCGCCCAGTCCCGCCGCTCTCATCAACGAATCGGTCGACCAATTCCTCACTATTTCCGACAAAGTACAATTGGGACCCTGCGGTCGACTTTGTTGCACTAATCCCAAACCGATCTTGAGCTTGGCCGATAACGACGATGGCGCACAGACATTAAATGAAGGAGTAGCGTTTATCGTTGACGCATTCTGGGAAACACAAGC
>CAZLGE010000012.1:6056-17976 GCA_964559375.1 uncultured Gammaproteobacteria bacterium
AGACATTAAATGAAGGAGTAGCGTTTATCGTTGACGCATTCTGGGAAACACAAGCCGTTGCAAGACTTTCATATTCCTTTATACAATTTAGATAGCCAGAACCGGGATCTTCGCCACGAGCCACCATCTCGTCGAACGTCTTGAGACAACGATCTTTTCCTGCCTGAAAATCAGCGTCGCAATTCTGCGGATCTTCGCGGTTCAGATTGTTTACAAAAGTCTCCAAGAACTGCCCGCCCGCTTCATCGCCCACATTACCTAGATAGGTCCAGGGATTAGTGATAAAGAGCGGCTTCTGCCCCTGATGTCCGGAACCAATCCAGGTCGCCGTATCATAGGCGATCTTATTAAGAGCCGTCGTTAATGTGCGCTGAAAAGCGACGGAACCGGCAGTCCGCCAGAGCTTGGCGGCGAACTCCGAGACTTTGTCCCAGACCAAAGAAGCGACATCAGAAACGATTAACTGTGCTTTAGCCGGCCTGAACGGCATGGCAATCGCGCTAAAGATAATAACAGCGGCCAACAAAAAGACCGCTAACTTCTTACCGGACCGACGATCCATATTTTTTGCGGCTTTTATGGCCTTCATTGGCTTTGGTTCTTTAAAGCTTCCTGATAGCTCCTAAGCAAATCTTCATCGCTAATCCCGGCCAAATCCTCAGTGGTGGCCGATCCGGTGGAAATAAGCAATTGACGCAAGGTGGCGCCGTCGATCTCGCCACTCAAGATCTCCTCCAATTGCTTTTCCGTGATCTCAGTATCTCCGGCCTCACCGCCTAAAGAGGGGGAGCCGGTGGCGGTCTCTGACACAGCGGGTTCGACCGGCGCGCTTGAACCGCAAGTCTGACCCTGCGGACAATTCGGATTGCCACCGGAGCTTATCTCTTCCTTATCGCTCAAGCCGTCGCTATCACTGTCTTCTAGATAAGGTGAAGTTTTATGGATATATATTTCGTCGTAATCCGACAGACCATCATTATCTGTATCACGCTCCTGTAAGAAAGAATTCAAATTGGCGGACGAGTCAGAGGTGTTCGGTTTATCACCAGCTTCATATTCGAAAGGCTGGCGGATCTGCGCTCTCATCTGCCAGATCCAAAAAAACACGATGAATGCCGCGAGAGCAGCGAGAACCGCAACCGCAATCTTCTGCGGCTTGGGTAAGCCGCGAAAACCGGCGGCATTTGCTTCGTCCGGATAATTCTTTAATGCCATAATCATCGCCGGACATCCTGAAATTTACCAGAATATCAGGCGCTATCATTTTATAGGGCCATTATACCACAAAGTCGGAAAGGGCCGCAACTAACTTTCGCCAATTTTCCAGAGATAATTCTTCGGCCCTGACTTTAGGATCTAAGCCCTGGGCGGCAATAGCCGCAGCCACGTCAGTCGCCCCGATTTTTAGGCCATGCGACAGGTTATTCTTAAGCATCTTGCGTTTGGCGCTGAATCCGCTCCGGACTATCCTAAAGAAAATTTTATCATCCCTAGACGTCTTGTCCATTTCCCTCATTGTTAAACGGATAATGGCGCTGTCCACTTCCGGTTCCGGCCAGAAATTTCCGGCCTTTACCTCTCTGATAATCTGCGGTTCAGCATAATACTGCACCGAAACAGCCAGTATACTCATGTCCGGCGGGGCAGCGACGATCCGCTGAGCGACTTCTTTCTGAAGCATCAAAACGAGCGAACTCGGCGGCCGGACACCCGATAAAAAAGTCCGCAAAAATATCGAGGTGATATTATAAGGCAGATTCGCGACCACCTTATACGACTCATCTTTATCCAGGTAGATAGTGGGGTTAAAGCGCAGGATATCTTCCCCGACTATCTTAACATTCTCTAAATCTTGCGCGTCGACCGCCATCTGCAGATAGGCGGCCAACTTATCATCGAGCTCTACGGCGATCACTCTCTTAGCCGCCTTGGCCAGACGGGCGGTCAAAAAACCGAGACCAGGCCCGACTTCTAAGACTGTATCAGAAGGAAGAAGCCCGGCGGCCTTTACTATATCATCGTAGATTTTCTCATTTATCAAAAAGTTCTGTCCTTTAGAGCGAGCCGGCTTGATCTCGAACATCCGGCAGATCTCTCTGGTTTTACTAAGCAGCTCACTCATAAACGGACGAATTATTTTATTTGACGATAATGTTCAGGAGCCGTTCCGGGACGAAGATATGCTTTATAACTTCTTTCTCCGCCAGCCATTTTTTAATACTCTCACTTCCCCGCGCTAATTCCAGCGCTTGGGTTTCGGAAATATCGGCCGGTGCTTCGAGCGTAGCCCGCAACTTACCGTTTATCTGGATAACGAGATTAATCATCTCATCCTTGATAAGACTCTGATCATATTCCGGCCAGGCTGATTTGAAGATACTCTCCGTGTGTCCACTTTTCTCCCAGATTTCCTCAGCCAAGTGCGGTGCGAAGGGGGCCAAGATGATAAACAATTTTTCCATTGACGCCGGCGCTAATGGCCAACCGGCCTCCGTCCGCGCTTCATGCAGGCTGTTAATTAATATCATCAGGGCCGAAATAGCGGTATTATAACGGAATTCTTCGATGTCTTCGCCGACCTTTTTGATGGTCTTATGAAGAAGAGACCTAACCTTCTTATCATCTTGCCCACTAAAATTATCGCCGACAACAGACACTTTCTCCAGGAAGCGGCGCACACCGACTATTCCCTGACTGTTCCACGGCTTCACGTCTTCGAGCGGACCCATAAACATCTCATATATCCGGAGCGAATCGGCGCCGCTCTTTTCCACGAATTCATCGGGGTTAACCACGTTGCCTTTCGACTTAGACATCTTGTTACCATCCTCGCCAAGAATGATACCTTGATGACGCAATTTTAGAAACGGTTCATTGAAACTGATCTGACCGTACTTTTGTAGTACTTTAGCGAAAAAACGGGCATAGAGGAGATGTAACACGCTGTGTTCAGCGCCGCCGACGTAAACGTCCACCGGCAACCAATACGCAAGGGCTTGAGGATCGGCCAGGGCGTCCTTATTTCCCGGATCGGCATAGCGCAAATAATACCAGGACGAGCAAACGAAGGTATCCATGGTGTCGCTCTCTCGTTTAGCCGCGCCACCGCAGTTCGGGCAGACGACAGTCTGAAAGCTCGCAGAATATTTAAGGGGAGATTCGCCGGTCGGTCGGAAATCAACATCGGTCGGCAAAAGAACCGGGAGATCTTTCTCCGGAACCGGCACCGTGCCACAAACCGGACAATAGATTATCGGGATCGGCGCTCCCCAATAACGCTGCCGAGAAACCAGCCAGTCGCGCAGGCGATAGTTCAGTTTTCGCGAGCCGCTCCCGGCTTGAACTAGATGATCGGCCATTGCCTGGCGAGCGGCGGCCGAATCCAGGCCCGTGAAGGAGCCGGAATCAATTAGCTGTCCCTCGCCGGTTAATGCTTCCGCCTCGGTTGGCGATCCGCCGGCAGACAGGACTACAGTCCGGATAGGCAGGCTGTATTTCTTAGCAAAAATTAAATCGCGTTCATCATGAGCTGGGACAGCCATGGCCGCCCCTGTACCATAAGAGGCTAACACATAGTCCGCCACATATAACGGCACGCTCTCACCGCTGAGCGGATTTAACGCGCTGAGTCCCTCCAAACGGACGCCGGTCTTATCTTTATTAAGGTCAGTGCGCTGCATATCCGTCTTAGCTCTGGTCGCCGTCCGGTAGCTCTCTAACTCTGACCAGTTTGATATCCTGTCTTTCCAACTTTCCAAAAGAGGATGTTCCGGCGCCAAGACTATATATGTACAACCAAAAATCGTGTCTACGCGGGTGGTGAAGACCCGGACTTTTTCCTGGCCACCATTAACTGAAAAATCCGCTTCGACGCCTTCGCTGCGTCCGATCCAATTCCGCTGCGCCGCTTTGGTCGATGACGGCCAATCAATGTCTTCCAGCCCGCTAAGGAGTCCCTTAAAAATATTTCCGCCTTCTTCACAGTCCTCGATAAAATCGGTAATTTTGAAAAACCACTGCTCCAAGTCTTTCTGGACGACGACACCACCACAACGGTCGCATTGGCCGTTATCCACCTGTTCGTTGGCGAGCACTGTCTGGCAGCCGTCACACCAGTTTACTTTGGCCTTTTTCTTATAGGCCAAGCCCTTCTTATACAGGAGAAGGAAAATCCACTGTGTCCAGCGATAGTATTCCGGTTCAGAGGTGGTCACGGACCTTTCCCAATCATAAGACAGACCGAGAGAATCGATCTGCCTCGTGAAGGTGGCGACTGCCTCCCTGGTCGTCTTAGCGGGATGGATGCCAGTCTTGATAGCATAATTTTCCGCCGGCAGGCCAAAGGCGTCAAAACCCTGAGGACGCAAAACATTATAACCTCGGGCGCGCGAGTAGCGGGCGTAGATATCGGTAGCGGTATATGACTCGACATGTCCGGCATGAAGACCAGCCCCAGACGGATATGGGAACATATCCAAGACGTAACGCTTCGGCTTGGTCTGGTCGGTACCGGTGGCATGAGCCCGCTCTTTCTTCCAACGTGCCTGCCACTTCTTTTCTATTGCTTGGTGATCATACATATATTTATAATTCCAGTCCGACCGGTGCATGGTCGGAACCCTGAACCTGATCTAATATATAGGCTTTTTTCAGGAATCTTCTAAGTTTAGCCGAGGCGCAGAAATAGTCAATCCGCCAACCAACGTTCCGCGACCGAGCGGCCATACGAAAGCTCCACCAACTATACTGTATCTTATCGCCGTTCAGCTCACGAAAAGTGTCGATATATCCGCTGGCCAAGAATTTTGTCATCCAAGCCCGCTCTTCGGCTGTAAAGCCGGCATGTCCTTCATTCTCTCTGGGTCGCGCCAAATCGATTACCTGGTGCGCAACATTGAAATCGCCCGTCACAATCACTGGCTTCTTCTTCTCCAACTTATTCACGTGCTTAAATAGGGACTCATTAAATTTCAATTTATACCCCAGGCGCGATAATTCATCGTTCGCGTTGGGAAAATAGACATTGAGAAGATAGAACTTATCCAACTCTACGGTCTGTACCCTCCCTTCGCTATCAAAATTAGTATCACCCAAACCATTTATTACCTGCTTCACTCCTTTAAATCCATCACGCACGAAAACAGCCGTTCCGCTGTAGCCGGGGCGGAGCGCGCTGTGCCAATATTCTTTATATCCCTGAAAATCAAACTCTTGTTTTTCCCGGCTAAGATCGGAAATTTTAACCTCCTGTACGCCTAATATATCAGGCCGAGTCGAGGCAATAAAAGCAGAAAAACCTTTTTTACTGACGGCTCTAATACCGTTAACGTTCCAAGAAATGATTTTCATTCAATAAATAATTTAGTTATGATATAATAAGATTATACGAAAAATTAAGACATTTTTCAATTATGAGCCTTGACGAAAGAATCAAATATGCCGCCATGAAAGCTCGGCACAGCGATGTCCTCCGACCCTGGTACAAAAAATGGTGGGGTATCGGACTAATTGGCGCCGCTGTCTTATTCTTTATCTTACTGGCGGTGGCCAGCGCGTATGTCGCCAATCAAGTCCAAAATATCCTGAAGGGGGAAGAAAATCCTCTAATCACGCAACAAGATTACGAAGCCTATTTCCAGGCCATCCAAGGAGATGGAACGAACTATCACACCGGTCCGACCGACGCGACCGTCACCATTATTGAATTCGGCGATTTTGCCTGTCCGTTCTGTCGCACTTCCACTCCCGGTTTACGCAAAATAGCCGAAGAATATCAGGACCGGGTAAAAGTTATTTACCGCGACTATCCACTACACGATAATTCCATCGATCTGGCTCTCGCCGCGCGCTGCGCTGGCGAACAGGGCCGGTTCTGGGATATGCATGACCAAATTTTTCTGTATAAAGCCGAAACCACGGCCGTCGGGGCAGAACTGCGTGAGATGCTAATGAGTCTGGCGACCGAGATGGAACTTAATATTTCCCAATTCGATAAGTGCTTCACCGACCGACGCTATATCCTCCAGATAAAGAAAGACTATGATGACGGCGAGTTACTGAGCATCGATGGTACGCCAACTTGGTTTGTTAATAATCATATGATCACTGGTCATCTACCAGAAGAACAGCTCCGAGAACTCGTTGACGGCTTACTCCCTTAACCAACTTTCTAGAATATGCAAAAAAAACCACCGATCAAACAGCTGGGTATTGCCATAATTACCTTCCTAGCAATTTTCTTGATGGCACCAGAGGCTTCTGCTACTTGTGTATGGTCACTATATAACAAATGTGATGATATGGGGCCAAGTTGGGTGACCGCTACATCAGATTCTTACTGTAGCGGTCAAAAACCAAACGGCACAACGGTTAAATGTTGTTGCGGCGCAAACAACAGCAGCTGCTGCGCAAAGGACCGAGATGGTAAAATAACTACCACAAATCTTACCCAATCAGAATGTGCCTCTATCACTTATACTGAAACTATTTTTGTGCCTAATTCGGTGGCCATAGCTAACCGATGTTATAGATATGCTCCACCCTTCTCTTACTCCGATGTGACCCCAGAATCAAAATCTGCTCATTCCGTTGCTTCAGTAGTCGTAATTGACGAAAGCATCCAACCGTTAAAATTTCAACCGCAAGTTTCAATTCCTAACTCCGAATTCGGACAAGGAGAAATGAATGTCGGAGAGTATGATGACTCTAATAAAGTAAAGAGTGATCTTCTGGCTCGCTATATCAAAGCATTATATGACTACGGGCTCGCCATTGCCGCCATTTTAGCGGCCATCATATTAATGGGCGGAGGGGTTTTATGGCTAACTTCAGGTGGTAACGATACCCGAATTACACAAGCCAAAGAACTCATTATTGGTAGCGTGAGCGGCCTGGCAGTTCTCTTCTTTTCTTGGATATTACTAAACACCATCAACCCCGCGCTGCTCCAGCTTAAAACAATTGATACGATAGTAGCCGCCCGTCGCAGTTTTCTTAATTGCTGTGACCCAGAAGCCGGGCTCTCATCGATTCTAGTAAAGGTTGAGAATGGCAAAATAATCGCTCAAGAAGGTGACCAAGCTGGAAAAGAAATTTCTTGTAAAACCCCAAGTAAATCTTGTAAAGCTGGCGAGGCCTGTCTGGCGGTATCGGAAAAATTTGATTGTCGCGTTGATAAGGTTTGTTGTGAATGCATTAATTACTTAGGAGTGGGACATATTGGGCTACCAGTTAGTTTTACGTGCAAAAACGATATGACAGTAAAAGACTGCACTGACTGGTGTCGGGAATGGTACACCACTGGATATACTGTAGACTATTATTGGGGCGGCAGCGCTAACTATACCTGCAGCGCAACTCTCGGCTTTGGTAACTGCAGCAGCAAGTAAGAAGCCGCACAATATTAATAAGTAAATATGCCTAAAAGATATTTTTTGAAGACAATATTTATTACCGCCTTTTTTTATTCTTTTTAAACACCTTACTTGCCCAGACAGAGCAAGCGCGTAACTGGAGATCCGTCCTAAACAACACCGGCGTGGCCGGTGTTCCAGTAGACACGCTAGTGACAAGCGCCCAGCTTCTTGCCGCCGAGAACGATTGTGCTTAGCGACGTAACTACGACGTAACCAGCATCTATTGGCCAAACATATGAACAAAAGATATTCCCTAATTATAATCTTCTGTTATTACCTGTCTTTTTTTATTTTTGCGTCAACTACTCATGCGCAGTTGCTCACCCCCGCTTGCCAATGGGTACCTGGTTATGGCAGCGAGGATCCCTGCCAAGGAGCCCCAGCTGCTAATATAATTAAAGCCCCGGATGAATCAATGTGTGGCGTGAAGCCGACCGGTAAAGATGTTTCCAATACACTGGTCTGCTGCTGCCCATATTCAGTGGTTAACCAGACAAAGCCGAAAGTAGAACTACCTAAATTCATCATGCCGGAACTGCAAATTAAGATTCCTGGTCTGACCCTCTCGCCGACCAGCACCTTAATAAAGAGTCAGAGTGAGGACGGGAGCTATCGCATCGAGGTTCCCTGGATAGCCGAGTATATCAAAGCTATATATAATTATGGCCTAGGTATTGTAGGGATACTGGCGGCTCTCGTGCTCATGGGTGGTGGGGTTCTTTGGCTCATCTCAGGAGGAGACGCCTCAAAAAATACTCAAGCCAAAGAAATGATTATCGGCAGCGTCACTGGCTTAACTATTTTAGCCTGCTCCTATATTATTCTTTTCCAAGTTAATCCAGAATTAACAAAGCTTAAGCCTATATCTTTAGGGGCAATTGAGCGGCAGGATTTTGAGCCAGACGTAGATTCTTCGTCTCCGCTGAGTCTGGATCTAAATGGCATAAGCAAAATCTTAGGAGTAACCTGCGGAAAAGATTCTGTAGCTGAAATTGTTAACAAATCCAAGGGAAAAGTAACTTACGCTAATTATCCGGACCGCGGAAAAACTGGGCCAAACAATACCGTCTATAATGACTGCTCAGGATTCGCAAATTTTGTATTAAAATGTGCTAGCAATAAAAATTCTGGTTCTTATACAGGAGATATATTCAAAGAACAGTCAGTCTGGGATATGGATCTTAACAAGTTGCAACCGGGCGATCTTGTCGGCTGGGCACCTAAAAATAACAAAGACAATTTCGGGCATGTTATTATTTATCTAGGCAATGGAAAATTTGGCGACTGTCATGGCGGCGACAGAGGCCGAAAGCCCGGAAATTGCATTAGCAACAATATTAGCTTCGAATCAGTAAAAAATTATAGTTCGAAGAAGTCCGATGGAAAACTATACTTCAAACGCTATTGATTATGCCCTATCCATCGCCCTGTTAGCGAGCATATCGGCGTGCTTGTTCTCTTCCCGCCTGATATGAGTGAAGGTAACTTTCTTAAAAGCCAGGACTGAATTGTGGATCATTAAAAACAAAGACGCCAAGTCTTTGTTTTTTATTTTGTATTCTCTGTTCAATTGGCGAACCACTAATTCACTATCAAGGTAAAAATCAATTTCCTTGGCCTTTAGTTCAGCCGCCTTTTTCAGAGCGGCGATCACCGCTCGATATTCCGCCTGGTTATTGGTTGCCTCACCGAGATATTCAGAGTACTCACCGATTAATTCTCTCTTTTCATTATAAATAGCCACTCCGATACCGGCCGGACCAGGATTCCCTCTGGCACCACCATCGGTATAAATAATCAGTTTAGTCATAAATCTTTATTGCTAATTTTCATATCCACGATTTTTAACTGGAGTTCGCGCCGACCATTGAAATCGTTTATTTCTAAATAATAAGCTAAATCAACTATATCACCAACCTGAAAATGCTTACAACTCTCTGAGCCGCCAAACAGAAGAGCCCAGCAGCTCCGATAAACTCCGTTACTATCAGCTTGCGACAAGCGGAACTTGATATGCTGATTATCCGCCCCCATTGTCACAACATCATCTATTCTTAAAGCGAAGCTGGCTAACTTCGGCTGCTGATTGTTCTGCCCAAACGGGGCCAGCCGAGATACCTGCTCGGCTGTCTCTAAATTTACATCCGAGAACTCCAAAACTGCCTCTATTTTAAGCTTAGGATTTAAATCGGCCGGATCAAGCTGAGCAGCGGCTTCCGCCAAAATGGCGGCTTTAAATTTTTCTAAATTTTCCTCATCCAATATAGAAAAACCGCAAGCCATCGGGTGCCCGCCATGCTTATGTAAATATTCTGAGGCTTTCTCAACCGCCTGAATCAAATTGAACTCTTCCACCGACCGACCGGATCCTTTAAATCCTACCTTAACACTATCCTCTTCATCATTTAAACGAGAGATAACCAAAGTTGGCCGATAATATTTTTCAGTTATTCGTCCGGCGACCAAACCAACCACGCCTTCATTCCAAACCTGACCAGACGGCGCCACACCAATTATTACTAGGGGAAGATTTTCTGGATCGATCTGATCTTCCACCTGCGCTATCATCTGCGCGGTGATCTCCTGGCGGCTGGTATTGCGGCGGTTGAGCTCTTCCGCGAGCTCCTTGGCTTCGGCCGGATCGGTGGTTGTAAGCAGGGCGAAGGCGGTGTTGGCGTGTGCCAAACGGCTGGCGGCGTTTAGCCGCGGCCCGATCTGCCAACCGATATTCCAGGCTTCCAAAAGACGGCCGCCATTAAGCTTCGCTGCTTTAGCCAGCTCGGCCAGACCAAGACGCTTACCTTGATTGAGTACCTGGAGACCATCTTTAACAAGCACCCGATTCTCACCAAGCAGGCTGACCATATCAGAAACCGTGCCCACCGCGACCAAATCAAGACAGCGTTCTTGAATCAATTTCTTTTGTGAAGGGGAAAGTTTAGACTTAGCCAACAGAGCGCTGACCAGCTTAAAAGCTACACCAACGCCAGCCAGATAACGCCAAGGATAAGTATCGTGGGGATCAGCCGGATCGAGATAGAGGCATCGCGGGAGATCTTCTTCTTGTTCCGGTAGCACGTGATGATCGGTGATTATGACATCCACGCCGAGCGATTTAGCATAATTGGCTTCTTCCTTGTTGCGGATGCCATTATCGACCGTCACGATCAGCTTCGTGCCGCGCGCAGCGATACTGTCGATAGCCGCTTTGTTAAGCCCATACCCTTCCGTAACCCGATCAGGGAGATAGACTTCAGCCCGAGCATGGAGGATCTGCAACGTTTCCAGCAGTGTTACTGAAGCGGTGACACCGTCGGCGTCATAGTCTCCGTAAACCACGATTCGGTTCCCGTCTTTAATATGCTTGATTATCAATTCGACCGCCGCCGCCATGTTCTTGAACATGAAAGGGTCGTGGTAAGCGGGCGGACTGAAAAAATCTCTGATGTCCGCCGCCGTCCTGAGGCCGCGATTATACAGGAGCTGGTGAATTACCGGACTCACTGACGACTCAAGCTTGAGTTCTGAATCTATAATGACGGGGGCGATCTGCCAAGTCTTCATAGTTAGTAGAAGCCGATCATTACCGTCCAAGCAACCATCGAGATGACTACCACGAAAGAGATAATCGTCCAGACAATTCTAATTATTTGCCGTTTTTTCATAATTTATCTTTTTAAAATCTTAACGAAAGTATCGGGCGGTATTTCCACACTACCTTTACCGGCCGCCATCATCTTCTTCTTGCCTTTCTTCTGTTTTTCCAGTAGCTTGCGCTTACGGCTCACATCGCCGCCGTAAAGCTTGGCCGTCACATCTTTACGCATCGCCGATAACTTTTCAGCGGCGATAATCTTACCATACACGGCGGCCTGAATCTTGACGGCGAACATCTGTTTAGACAAGTTTTCTTTCAATATCTCCACCACCTGCCGGCCTTCACGGAAAGCATCATCGCGGTAGACGATGGTCGCCAGCGCTTCCACCGGTTCTTCGGCCACTAGAATATCCATCTTTACCACGTCAGCGGTCCGGTAATCCAGGTAATCGTAATTAATTGAAGCGTAACCGGCCGAAACACTCTTTATCTTGTCATAAAAATCGGTCAAGATGGCCGATAAAGGCATCTCGTAGTGGAGCAGGACGCGACTGTTCTCACCATCGGTCGATATATACTCAGTATTCTTATATATGCCTCTTTTTTCCTGGGATAATTTTATGACATTGCCCATATAAGATTTGGGCGTGATAATATCGAGCCGAACCCACGGTTCTTCGATTGAGGCTATCTGAGTCGGGTCTGGTAGCCGCTGGGGCGTCCGGATAATCAACTCTTCTCCGCTCGTCTTATTAACCTTATAGGCGACGCTCGGCACGGTTACGATCAGATCTAGATTATATTCGCGACGCAAGCGTTCCTGAAAAACTTCCAGGTGGAGCAGACCAAGAAAGCCGCAACGGAAACCAAAACCCAGGGCATCGGAATGTTCCGGATCGTACGAGAG
>CAZLGE010000012.1:17986-18898 GCA_964559375.1 uncultured Gammaproteobacteria bacterium
GTACGAGAGAGCAGCATCATTCAGCTTTAATTTCTCCATGGCGTCACGAAGTTCCTTAAAATCACTGCCTTCACGGGGAAAAATCCCAGCAAAGACCATCGGCTTGACCTCTTTATAACCGGCGAGCGCCTCCGGTTTCTTCCCTTCCAGAGATCCGGCTGTCATGGTATCACCGACACGACAATCAGTCACTTGCTTGAAGCCAGTCACGATATAACCAATTGAACCGCTGGCCAAATGGCCGGTCGACAGATAATCGGGCTTGAAGATTCCGCAATCCAAAACTTCACTTGAAGCGGCCGTCGCTAATAGTTTAATCTTATCGCCTTTCTTTAAGGCACCATTGAAAACCCGGACATAAGCGACAACCCCCCGGTAGGTATCATATTTAGAATCAAAAATGAGGGCGCGCGGATAATGGCCGCTCCCTTCAGACGGCTCAAGCGGCGGACGTCCTATTTCTATGACCCGATCCAGAATATCCTTCACGCCCTCCCCAGTCTTACCGGAGGCGGCCAGTATCTCGTCCTCGCGACAACCCAGAAGGTCTATGATCTCCCGCTTGACCTTAGGGACATCAGCCGCCGGCAAATCAATCTTATTGACCACGGGAATGATAGTCAAATTCTGCTCCATCGCCAAATAGAGGTTGGCCAGAGTCTGAGCCTGGATACCCTGAGTCGAATCAACTAGAAGAACCGCTGTTTCCACGGCAGCCAAAGATCGCGATACTTCGTAAGAAAAATCGACATGTCCGGGCGTATCGATAAGATTGAGCTGGTGGCCCTGGTAATCCATCGTTACCGGCTGGAGTTTGATGGTGATGCCGCGCTCCCGCTCGATATCCATACCGTCAAGCAACTGCTCTTTCATTTTGCGCTTCTCGACCGTACCGGTAATCTCAAGCATCCG
>CAZLGE010000013.1:0-10794 GCA_964559375.1 uncultured Gammaproteobacteria bacterium
TTTTTAATTGACAGATTGCTGTTTGTTTGGTAATCTAAAATATCTATTTTCCTTTGATAAATATGGATTTAAATCATTCATCATAATATAAACAAGAAGAGAGGATTCAAATGTGCAAATTAGTTGACATATCAAGTCTATTGAGTGAACTGGAAATTTTTGAGGATTTTGTCAGGATTAAAGAGAGTCCGGGCATGTATCCGCACAAGCCGGTCCTCAGTGAGAACTGGGCTTATTATTCTGGGCACAGCTTCATCTATCTACGTGAGAAGTTGGCCGCCGAAAATAGACTCCCAGCTTCAATTGCTCTTGTCGGTATTGGCAGTGGCGTTGAAGGAATTATCGCGGGAAAAGTTTTTCATGAAAGCCTCAAGCAGTTGATCATAACGGACGTCGATCAGGAGATCGTTGCCGGAGCGGTTGATAATATCCGTTGCGCCATTCCTGAACATATTGAGGTAATCCCGCTCGTGGGTTTATACTGCGAACCGCTGGTGCCAGCCGGGCTTACCGCTGACCTGGTCTATGGAAATATTCCGGACTTACCGGCTATCGGTCGCGCTCTTTCGCGCTGGCCTGAGAGAGGGGCCTTTATCCCCTCTGCTTTGTTTGAGAACTATAATCCCGACCCAAAATTCATAAAATGGGCGCTTGGTTCTCAATTCGCTTTCCTAAAGAGCGCCAAAGAAGTTATCGGGGTGGGCGGCAGTGTTATTACCGCTCTAGGAGGTAGAGTTCCCTGGGTCCTTATAGAAGAGCTGTTTGGCCACAGCGGGCTCAAGCTGGAGGAAGTAGTGACTGGATTTAAGAAACAAGACGAAGCCATAATTAATTTTCAGGGTTATTACTGTTTGGAAAAAGAATTTGGAGTTGAATTCGAGTTTTACCCTTTAGAAGGCATGGATCAACTGTTTCGAGAACAAGAAAGGCATAACCCCACCGATGCTATCTCTGGTGCGCAGATAAAGTATTTGCTCCGCGGGCAGAACATATCTGCTAATGACGCCCTTGGCTCCTTTGGCAATCTGCCGATCGGCCACACGGTCCACATCCTCAGAGGGATCAAACAGAAATAGTTACGTTCAGTTTCTTTAAAGCGCTGTTGTTCACAACCGCGCTTTTTTATTTACAATCAAGCTAAATAGTGATAAAATATAATCTAAAGTAAAGATGCGACGCGGGGGCTACCAGCGAGTGGCCCCCTGTTTTAATAGCTAAAATGAGACAAAATGTTTTTTCTCTATTTCATCATTTTAATTATCTGTTCGGGTTGGTTTTCCGGCATGGAAATCGCCTTTTTTTCGCTTACTCCGGGAAGCGTCAAGTCCCTAGTGATCGCCAAGAAGAAAAATGCTAAGTTGGTCCAGAAGGTCCTGAATAACAAAAAAAGGCTACTGGTTATAATTCTACTCGGCAATAATCTAGTTAATGTGCTGATCGCCAGCATGACCAGTTTATGGGTGAGTGATAAATTTTCCAGCGGCGCCCTAGGGATAGCCACGGGAATAGTTACTCTCTTGATTCTAATTTTTGGCGAAATGCTTCCTAAGGCTTTTTTCCAGACGCGAGCGGAAAAGATGGCCCTGATGTTTGTCCCGATTATCCGTTTACTAGAGCTTATCCTTTTCCCGCTGGTCTTCTTTTTGGAAAAACTCTTGATCCTGACGGCGGGTAACAAAAAGCAGGAGTTAGTCTCAGAGCAGGAATTTAGGGCACTCAGCCGGATCGCTGTTGAGAACGGCGTTTTGGATTTTAAAGAACACGAGATGATCATGAACGTTTTGGAATTCGGGGATACCATGGTCAAAGAGATTATGACGCCGCGCTATAAGATGTCGATTGTGAATGGTGAAGCGGAAATCGACCAGATTGCCTACTTTATGGCCAAGGAAGGCTACAGCCGGTATCCGGTTTATCACAATCAGGAAGATAACATAATCGGTTATGTCCATCTGGTCGATGTTATGAAGATCTTAAATAGCGATAATCGCGGGGACGAACTCTCCAAATATGTCACGCCAATAATGAAGATAGATCAGGATACCAAGATCTATCGGGTCTTTAAGCAGATGATCAAGAGGCGGATGCATATTGCTACGGTCTATCGGCGTAATCAGCAATTGATCGGGCTCATTACTCTAGAAGATATTATGGAAGAGATTGTTGGAGAGATTGAAGACGAGAATGATATTATAATTCCACTTAATCATGCCCATCTTGACAAGGCGGATTACCATCGGGTCTGAGACTATCGAATATACTTTGCGTTCCGGCCGGCGTCTGCGTCGGCTGCGTCTTTCCGTGTACCGGGACGGCCGGGTTACTCTTAGTGCTCCGCTTCATCTGAGCCAGAAACGGATTGAGGCCTTCTTATCTGCTCAGGTTCACTGGATACTCGCTAAGAGAGAACATCTGATGGGCCTGCCGCCCGTTATCGTGCGGCCGGATAATCGGCCGGAGTATTTAGCTAATAAGGCCAGAGCGCATGATTTAGTCACACAGCGTCTCCAGCATTTCAATAGCCTTTACGGTTTTAAATTTAATAAGATCTTTATTCGCAACCAGAAGACTCGTTGGGGGAGTTGCTCCGCCAAAGCTAACCTGAGTTTCAACTATAAGATAGTTTTTTTGGCTCCGCGGCTGGCCGATTATATAATCGTCCACGAACTCTGTCATCTAAAAGAGATGAATCACTCGCGACGTTTTTGGGATCTGGTCTCGTTAACCGTTTCTGATTATTCGGATTTGAGGAATGGCCTGAAGAAATCCGGACTTAATATTTCTTGATAGCCAGCGTTTTTTATTACTAATATTAAGCATTATTCTATAATCATCCTGTTTTTTTCTTAATTTTTCCTAAAAATATGGTAGTATAGTAGTTAATATGAGAGTGATTATTGTCGATAAGGAAGATGAAGTGATAGGCGAGAAGGACAGGAGCGCGCTTACTCGTGAGGATATATATCGCGTTTCGGCTCTTTGGGTCACCAATTCGCGCGGTGAGATTCTTTTGGCGCGCCGTGCCCAGGACAAGATACACGACCCCGGAAAATGGGGGCCGGCCACGTCGGGCAGCGTTTCTGTGGGAGATGGTTACTATACCAGCATACTAAAAAGAGCTAAGGAGGAGATTGGACTAGAGCATTTCGCCTGTAAGCGCCTTCATCTTTTCCGGCGCAGCCATAAGTACAATTATTTCTGCCAGTGGTATAAGACTGCAGTTGATAAGCGGGCCGAGGAATTTATTATCGACAAGAACGAGGTCGAGGAAGTCCGTTGGTTTTCGCGCCCAGAATTACTCGCTGATATTGAAAAAAACCCTAATAAATATCTATCCGCCATGGGTTTGTATCTCGAGATGTTTAAGTGATAAGGATCAATAAAAGAGCCGCCGTTTTATAAGACGGCGGTTTTTGTATAACGAGCAATAAATAATTGACAAAAATTGAGTTTAATGATTTAATAATATAATTAGTTTTTTTGAAAATTAAATAACGATCACTAAAATTAGGAGATAGTATCATGCAAATCGAAACATCTGAATTAAAGCAGCTTTTTGAAGCAATTGAAGAGCAGGGCCTCTCACTTACCGAAGTAATTAAACGTATTAGCAACAACGATAAAGCCGAAGAAGCATCAAAACCGGCTGAAGAAATAATTACTTTGATTGTAGACTACGGCAAAAATGTAAAAGAGATGATTAAAGCCGGAAAATATGACTGGACCAACAGCAAAATCACGGAAAGACATTTTCCTCTGCCGACTGAATTGTCCGGAAAAAAAATATCCGTATTTGGTAAATTATTCCATTTTAACAGGAATATAAGTAGCGAAGATGCAATAAAAGAAATGGACAAAGCTGGCTACCGCCCCGCCACCTTGCCGGAACTTCTGGTTCTGGGCGAAGTCAAGCCTGACTTGCAGCGTCAGTTTTCGATAATTGCCCTCGGCTCTGTTTGGAGGGATGCCCTTAACCTCCGCAGTGTTCCTGGGCTGAATGTTCCTGGGCTGGATGTTGGCGGTAACGGGCGCGAGCTTAACCTCGGTTGGTTTAGTGGTGACTGGCTTGCCGCTTCTCGCTTTCTCGGAGTTCGCAAGTAGGCTCTTGACCACTTGGTCTCTTGGTTTTTTTTGGTTTCTTGGAAGCTTGCGCCCTTGGACCATTTGGTCAAAAAATACTTAAATCCCGCTCTATAAAAAATAGACGGGATTTTTTTAATAGTCAGGAAACCCCGCACTCAAAAAGACTATCTTTCAGATAGTCTTTTTGAGTGCGGGGAGGAGGTCATTAGTTACTATAATATCAGACGTCAGACGCTTTTATGCCACTACCCCCTTTTTATATATTTAAGCTGCCCTGTGAATAAAGACTTTTTTTTTGCTAAAATAGAAGGAGCAGACAGGTTTTATCCCTGCCGCAATATCAATATATATGGAAAACAGACATTTTCGTCTCCTGACGCTGACGGTTTTATTTCTAATTTTAGCCGCCTTAGTGGTGTTCGCTTTTTACTGGAGCCAGGCCAGACCGGCACCTGACGATTCGGGTGTCGCGAGCCACTTTTACGCCCTGAGTCCGGTTTCGGCCGCCGAATTTGCCACTTATCAGGAAGTGCCGGTCCAAGCTGTCCCACGGGTGCCGGCTTATAAGGTAAGCGCTGATTTGTTAAATATCGTTAATGCCGCCGATTTCGGATTCAATCAGGCGGAACGAGCGGCGCTTGAACAGAATGCCTTTTTTGTCCGTCCGGGATATCAAGCGGAATTTTTTTCGCTTTATGAGAGCAACCGTTACGCTCACGTGCCTAACTTTATCACCACTGATTCCATCCTGCATAATTACCACCTCATGTTCGATCATCTGTTAAAGCGGCTTGAGGAAGATAAACTCTTTAACGAGCTGAAATCCCTAACTACCGCGCTACTGGCCGAGTCGCAAGCCCAATATGCCGAACTGGCGGCGACGGAGTGGGAAAATGCCGCCCGCCGTAACGTAGCTTTTTTCGCCGTCGGTGCCAAACTACTCGATCCGACAACCGATCTGCCGGCGCTTGTCCAGGAAGAGGCGCAGCGCGAATTATCGCTAATCGCGGCTCATGACCAGATCGCGGAATCAGCCGTAATAAATATGGGGGCCGCTCCGGAAGCATTGATCGACAGCCCCGCCGGTCGTCTCGGGCTGGAAGCGTTCAATGAAGATTATTCGCAGTATGTGCCGCGCGGTCATTACGATCGTAGCGAACTTTTGAAAAATTATTTTCGCGCCATGATGTGGTATGGCCGGCTGACTTTCCGTCTTAAGAGTGAAGATGAGGTCCGTTCAGCCGCTCTTTTGACACTGGCTCTCAGTCCGGAGGCGAACCGCACAAGTTGGAACAAAATATATGAACCGACAAATTTCTTCGTGGGTAAGAGCGATGATATAACTTATTATCAATTTCGCGACCTAGTAGCCGCCATCTACGGCGGACAGCCGTCTGCTTCGGATTTGGCCGGTGAGCCCACTAAATTCGCGTCCTTTATCGCGGCTGCGCGAGAACTTGAGGCGCCGCAAATCAACTCTGTGCCGGTTTTCAACGCCAGTATTCAGCCCGACCGCGAACGGGAAATCAAGGGCTTCCGTTTTATGGGTCAGCGCTTTACCGTCGATGCCGCAATCTTTCAGCGTTTGATTGACAGAGAAACGCGCGGACGCATGTTGCCCAAAGGCTTGGATATTCCGGCCGCTTTGGGCTCGGAGACGGCCTTGGACATTTTGAAACAGATGGGAGAAGCGGAACGTTACCCGACTTATTTGGATAATATGGGTAAGCTTCGGGATTATACCGGAAGTCTTGAGACAAAGACTTGGACGCAGAACCTGTATTGGGGATGGCTTTATGCCATCCGTCCGCTCCTCGATGAGACGGCGGTCGGCTATCCGAGTTTTATGGATAATTTGGGTTGGACGCACAAGAATCTGAATACTTTTTTGGGTAGTTGGACCGAGCTCAAGCATGATACCGTCCTTTATGCCAAGCAGGCCTATGCCGAACTGGGTGGCGGCCCGCAGGAGGAGAAAGACGATCGTGGTTATGTGGAACCGAATGTGTTCGTTTATGCCCGTTTAGCCTCCCTCTTACGCATGACCCGCGAAGGATTGGCCATACGTGATCTGATTAGCCCTGACATGCAGGATAATCTGGATAAGATGGAGCAATTGGTCCTGTCCCTCAAGACTATCTCGGAAAAGGAGCTCGAGAACCAGGACCTCAGCTCTGAAGAATATGAACTCATCCGTTCCTACGGCGGACAACTAGAACATTTCTGGTTGGAGGTTAATAAGGAAGAGATGGCTAAAGCTCAGACTAACAAGACGAATTATTTAAATGACAATCCGGCGGCGCTCGTGTCTGATGTAGCCACCGATCCGAACGGACAGGTTCTCGAAGAAGCGACTGGCCGGATATTTGAGATTTTTGCGGTCGTGCCGGTCGCCGGTCAGCTGAAAATCGTTAAGGGTGGCGTATACTCTTATTACGAATTTCCCTGGCCGCTTAACGACCGTCTGACTGATATTAAGTGGCGCGAGATGCTTAATCAGGGCACAGAGCCGGACTTGCCGGCCTGGACTGACCAGTTCATCGTTAGGGAAGAGAGTCGGTAGTTAAGAAAATGAAACGCAAACAGGCAATAATCATTTCTCTTGGCGTTTTAGCAGTTGTTTTGGTGTTCTCTTTTTTGGCCTATCCGCGCATTTTGGAACCAGTAGAAGAGAGTTGGCCAGAAACAGACGGGACCGGCGCGGCTCAATACGGAGCCTTCCTGTCATATAAGCAAGCCCTTCCCCAGCAATCCGAGGAAGTTTCTTTAGCAGTCGTCGGCGATATCATGCTTTCCCGGGTGGTTGCCGATAAGATTACTAGTAAGGGAGAAGATTATCCCTGGGTGGGGATAGCAGACTGGTTGAGTGGAGCGGATATCGTTTTTGGCAATCTGGAAACGCCGTTTACGCCCGGTCGTCGGATATTGACGGGAGAGATGATTTTTCGAGCGGATCCGGAACTGGCCGCGGTTTTGAAGCGCTACAATTTTTCAGTTTTATCGCTTGCCAATAACCATACCATGAACTTCGGCGTTACCGGGTTACTCGATACTTTGGCGGCTTTGCGGGCGGCCGGAATTGAATATGTCGGAGCGGGGAAAGACTCGATTGAAGCGGGCGCGCCAGTTTATTTTGAAAAAGGCGGTTTACGTTTTGCCTTCCTGGCCTATAATGATAACGATGTCGTGCCGCCCGGATATGAGGCGGGAGCCGACAAGCCCGGTACCGCCTTTATGGATATAAAAGCCATGGAACGGGCGGTCGCCGGAGCTAAAGCGGAGGCTGATTTTGTGATCATCTCCATGCATTCCGGTGTTGAGTATGAAGGACGGCATAATCGCTGTCAAGAAGATTTTGCTCGGGCGGCCATCGAGGCCGGCGCCGAACTGGTCATAGGCCACCATCCCCACGTAGTTCAGGATGTTGAGCTCTATCAAGGCAAATATATATTTTATAGTTTAGGGAATATCATCTTTGACCAGATGTGGTCGCAAGAAACACGGCAGGCGTTGGGCGCTAAGATATTTTTCACTCGTGACGGCGTTTCTCGTATCATATTATATCCCTTCCGGATTGATGATTATGCGCAACCGAACCCGGTCGGTGGAGGGGCGGCCGAGGATATATTATCTCGCTTGGATCAGGAATTAGAAACGGCGCCAATCTTTGTCTGGTCGCCAGTTGAAAAGATTTTTAAGAGAGAGGAGGTGGCCACTATAAACGGGCCTGATAATCCGGAGTCCCGTCTTACCAGACGCGAGTCGGCCGATACTGACAAGAACGGACAGGGAGAAGAATATGAATTGAATAATGGCCGCTTGTCGATATGGGAAAACGGCAAAAATATTTGGAGTTCTCCGGCCGAGTGGTGGATAGATAATTTTCGCTTGGCGGATCCGATCGGAGACGGGAAAGTCTATCTGAATTTGTCGGTTTGGAAATCCGGCAGTTTCGGCGCTTCACGGCCTTTCTGGGTTGACGCCAACGATGAGAGTGTAAAAAATCATTACTTTGTTTTCCAATTAGTTGACGGCCGGATGAATCCAATCTGGCAGTCATCCAACCTTGAAGCCCCGAATTGCGAATTCCGGTTGGATGATGTTGATGGCGACGGCCGCGCCGAACTAATTGTGCTCGAAGGAGATTATTTTGATTGGCCGTCTTGCCGCGGCCGGCGGATAGCGGTCTGGGAGTGGAATGGTTGGGGGTTTTCGAATGAATGGCGGAGTGAAGCGGGAGAATATCACGGCTTGTGGCTAGAAAGAATAGGTGGACTGTTTAGGATAATTACTCGTTGATTTTCCGCGCGTCAGGCGGGAACATATTAAAGAAACAAAAAAAGTCCGACAGCTGTCGGACTTTTTAGGTTGGCGCTTTTCTAATGACAAGCGTAGCAGATGGCGGGACGCTTTGTCAAATATTTTGCCCTTTGTTTTAACCCCTGATTTTTGACTCGCTCATTACTCTGGTTAGCTCAGTCATATCTTTTCTGGTGATCATGACGCGGCCGCTTTCTGTCTTGTTCGAAAGTTTTTTGGCCCCCTGGCACTTATTATTACAGGTTAATAGGTGTGGATAAATTTAGATTGACACAATTAGGTTATAAGTGGTAATAATTAGTTAACAAATTAATAGTCATTTAATAATTGGAGGGCAAAATGCCTAAAATAAAAAGAAGTTTGGTTTCCCTTCAGGAGCCTAAAAAACGTCTCAGGGAGATAGATAAATATCTGTTGGACGCTTCTGAAGGACTCATCTTGTTCGTCCGGTACTTAGATCGCTTCTTAACTCATCCCAAGATTACGCCCCAAGGTTTTTTGAAGGCTTGGAACAGAGCTTACAATAATTTGCGGCGGGGCCGGGAAGGTCGCCGGAAAATAAAACATCCTCTGGTCGGTAAATCAGGGTTAGAATTTTTTTTAATAGTATCCAGCTTTAAAAAAGTAGCTGGAACCATTTTTCCACCAGAATTCGCGGCCCAGCTTTATGAATTGTGGGTAGCGGAGAAATAAAGAGAGGTTATCATGATAGGGAATAACAAAAAAGAAAAGATAGCGGTCTTGCTTGCAACTTGGTTTTACTCCGGGTTGATTCCTCCGCCCCGCTTCTTGCACGGAGCCGCCGGAACATACGGCAGTTTTTTCAGTCTGCCTTTATGTTTCCTCTACGCGGTCCTACTCCGGCTGATAGCGGTTGATAAATCAACTGAAAGTCTTTTGTATGGCACGCTTTATCAGGTATCAGTGTTTGTCGCGATATATTATCTGGCTTTTATATGCGTTGGTATCGCCGAGCGCGTTTTAGGTCCCATGACCGACTGGCACGGTCGTACTAAAGTTCGCGATCAAAACCAGATCGTCATCGACGAAACTGTCGGGATGCTTGTGGCTTGTTGGCCCATTGGTTTATTCGCGGTTGATCTGTGGTCCTGGGAAGCCGCCGGGCTGTTCTTGATTGGATTTATCCTGTTTAGGATATTTGATATAATCAAAATTTGGCCCGCGAATGTCCTTGACAGACGCCAGGACGTTTTCGGAGTTATCATGGACGACTATGCCGCTGGCGCGCAGGCAGCGCTAGTCTTGATAGCTGTATACTTAGGATTTTTTTAAGTCTGGCCAGCCATCTCTTTTAAATAGAGATGGCTTTTATTTTATTATTCAATGGAAGGATCCGGGACTTGACAGAAGGTCATGCCCGGCCTATAATTGTATCACTATAATCGAATACCACCTGTAATAAAACCGGCAGATTTCAAGCCCTAAGGGGTGGAGGTGGCCGCCGGGCCCGATGACTATCGGGTTAAGGACGTTTTTTTTGTTAAGCAAAAGAATCGGCCTCAATAATAATATGGAAGACAAAAACCAAAAGGACGAGGTAACGCAGGAGTTTGCCGAATTGCTCGAGAAGGATAATATCCGGATTCCGCAAGTCGGTGATATTGTGAAGGGGACGGTCGTGACCGCCTCCAAAGCAGAAGTCAAACTGGATATCGACGGCGTGCTCATGGGAATCGTTCGTGGCCCGGAACTTTATAATGAAGTGCCCGAATTTGCCGATCTTAAACCGGGCGATCAGATTGAAGCGGCTGTCATCGATGCGGAAAATGAGAACGGCGAATTAGAATTATCGTTCCGCTTAGTCGGTCAGGAGAAAGCTTGGAACAACCTGCGCCAGGCGCTCAAGGACAAGGCTACCGTTAAGGTTAAGATCGTGGATGCCAATAAGGGTGGGCTTATCAGCCGCTATCAACAGATTGACGGTTTTTTGCCCGTGTCCCAATTGGCGCCGGAGAACTATCCGCGCATCGCTGGTGGTGACAAGAGCCGCATCCTGGAAAAACTAAAGTCATTCGTTGGTCAGGAATTTGAAGTTACGATCATTACCCTTAATGAAGAGGATAATAAGATCATCTTCAGCGAAAAAGACGTTTGGAATAAGAAGCAGCGACCGGCTCTTGATAAGTATCAGATTGGTTCCGTTGTCGACGGCCGTATTACCGCGATTACTAATTTTGGCGTTTTTGTCTCTTTTGGCGAAAATATTGAAGGCTTGATCCACATCTCGGAGCTCGCCTGGCAGCGCATCGATTCGCCGAGTGAGATGTATAAGGCGGGAGACAAGATTAAAGCCGAGATTATTTCGATCGACGGCGCCAAAGTCTTCTTGAGTGCCAAAAAGCTTCTTAGAGACCCTTGGCTGGAAGCCAG
>CAZLGE010000013.1:10894-17690 GCA_964559375.1 uncultured Gammaproteobacteria bacterium
GCACCGGTTGAAAAACCGGTGGCGGCGGAAGCGTCCGAGCTGAAGTCCGAGATGAACAAGGAGGATGAGCTCGGTCAGGAGGAGAAAGCGGAAAAACCGGCACCGAAAACTAAGACAACTAAGAAGGATAAATAAGTTTCCCTAAAAATGCCCCATACGGGGCATTTTTACTGCTTGGAGCCGCCCCCAAACCATTTGGTCAAGGGTTGCCAAAAGCCCTTATTTATTCTATGATAGAGAAACATTTAAACCCAAGAACATGAAAAAACTAATCAGAAGCTTTTTATTATTCTTTATAATTTTTCTGGCGATTGCCGGTATTTTTAGCACCTTCAGTGATCAGGGAGAGCAGGCTGAGGTGGTTGGGATCGAGACCTTGATTGGTCGGATAAACGCGGGTGAAGTTTCCGAAATAGTAGTGAGCGGTAATCAGGTTGAAGTTACTCTTCAAGATGGTAAGCGTGAAGTGATTCAGAAGGAGGCGAATGAATCTCTTTCTTCCTTGCTAAGTAACTTTGCGGTTGATCCTACTAAAACGGCAGACGTCAAGATAGCGGTTGAAGATGAAAGCGGTTGGGACTACTGGCTCGCCAATCTGTTGCCCTTTATCCTCCCCTTTCTCCTGTTAGGCGTTTTTCTTTTTTTCATGATGCGCGGCTTACAAGGAGCCAATACGCGGGCGATGAGTTTCGGCCAGTCGACAGCGAAAGATTTCAAGCCGGACGCTAAGAATCGGGTGACTTTTAAAGACGTCGCTGGTGCGAAGGAGGCCAAGGAAGAGCTTCAGGAAGTGGTAGAATTTTTGCGTTTTCCTAAAAAGTTCCACGAGCTCGGCGCCAAGATCCCGCGCGGCGTCCTGCTGCTCGGTGCCCCCGGTACCGGAAAAACCTTGATGGCTCGTTCTGTGGCCGGTGAGGCTCAGGTCCCTTTTTATCACATGTCCGGCTCCGAGTTTGTCGAAATGTTTGTCGGTGTCGGTGCGTCGCGCGTTCGTTCGCTTTTTGAAAAGGCCAAGAAGAACGCTCCGTGCATCTTGTTTATCGATGAGATAGACGCTGTTGGACGACGCCGTGGCGCCGGTTTAGGCGGTAGTCACGATGAACGTGAACAGACGCTCAATCAGATATTAGTTGAGATGGACGGTTTCGAACCGACGCAGAACATAATCGTCATCGCCGCCACCAATCGTCCCGACGTCCTTGATCCCGCCTTGCTACGCCCCGGTCGTTTTGACCGCCGGGTCACGATTGACCTGCCGGACCTCAAGGATCGTGAAGAAATACTCAAGGTCCACTCCCACAAGAAGCCGCTTGCTAAGGAAGCCAGTCTCAAGACTATTGCTCAGCGGACCGCCGGATTTTCCGGTGCCGATCTGGCCAACATCCTTAATGAAGCGGCTATTCTGGCGGCTCGTAATAGCCGGAAGGAGATAATAAATGAAGATCTTTTTGAGGCGATTGAAAAAGTTATGATCGGCCCGGAACGCCGTGGCCGAGTTATCAACGACAAGGAGAAGAGGATTACCGCTTATCATGAAGCGGGCCACGCTCTCGTCGCTCACTTTCTTCCGGATATGGACCCCGTCCACAAGGTATCAATTATCGCTCGCGGACAGGCCGGAGGGTATACCTTGAAGGTGCCGTCCGAAGACCGGCACATGCACGCCAAATCAGAATTTATCTCGGAGATCGCCGTACTACTCGCCGGCCATTTGGTGGAAAAGACTATTTTCGGCGAAGTGACGACTGGAGCGACTTCCGATCTGCGGCGGGCGACCAGAGTCGCGCGTCAGTTGGTGACTGATTTTGGTATGAGCGATAATCTCGGTCCGCGGACTTATGGCGAAAAGGAAGAAATGATTTTCCTGGGTCGCGAAATCCACGAACAGCGCGACTACAGCGAGAAGGTGGCGGAAAAGATCGATGAGGAAATTGCTGGATTCATCCGCCAGGGAGAGGCTAAGGCCATAGAAATCATAAACGACAAGAAAAGCTTGCTGGAAAAAATAGTGGCGGCTCTCCTAGAGAAGGAAACTATCGAGCGCGAAGAATTCGAGCGGGTGGTTGGGCCGAAGCCCGTAATTAGCGTCGCTTAAAGCCAAAAAGGCCAGAAGTGGCGTTGATGGCCAGATTTGACTAATGGTCGTTTTAAGTTATACTGGAATTGTAATTAAAAATTTATATGGCTAATCCGAAAAAACGAAAGACTCACGCGGCGACCCGTAAGAGCCGGTCGCATCTAGCGCTCAAGAAAATTGTCCTCGTCAAGTGCTCTAAATGTGGCCAGGCGCGGAAACCCCACACCGTTTGCGCTTCTTGCGGGACTTACCGTAGCCGCGAGGTTATAAAATTACCGATCAAGGCAGCCGCTAAGACCGGTAAATAAACCATAAGCGATATGTCCAATCGGCATCTGGCTCGAACCATCGCTCTCCAAACTCTTTTCGCCTGGGACTTCAATGGCCAAAAAGACGGCGATATTGAGCGCCTGATTGCAAATAATTTCGCTAATTTTGCTCCAAATTTTGATGATAGCGGCTTTGTCAGCGATCTGGTTATTGGCGTTCGGGACAATATTGAGGTGATTAATAAATATATCATCAAGTATGCGACGGAGTGGCCGCTCGATCAGATAACGGCTGTCGACAGGAATATCCTGCGCCTCGGTATCTATGAGTTGTTATTTACGAAGATTCCACCGCGGGTGGCAATCAATGAAGCAATCGAAGTCGCTAAGAGTTTCGGCGGCGATGCTTCTGGGAAGTTTGTGAATGGCGTCTTGGGCACTCTCTATAATGATGAACCAGAGATCCAGGTGCGCGACAACAAAGAAGAAGTAGAAGCCGCCAAGAAAGCTGCCGAGGAGGCGGCCAAAAAGGCCGCCGAGGAAGGCGAAGAAGCGGCTTCCGGCGAAACGGCCGTTAACGGCGCCTGAAGAGGCGCCGTATTGTTTTATATGACAACAAGTGGATTTAGCAAACTGCAGAAGCGTTTAGGTCTGAAGTTCCAAGACGAAGGATTGCTTCGCCAGGCCCTAGTTCATCGTTCTTATCTGAACGAGCATCCGGGATTTCCGACCGGCCATAATGAACGTCTCGAGTTTCTCGGTGACGCCGTCTTGGAGATTGTCGTGACTGAATTTCTCTATCTGAACTTTACAACCACGCCTGAAGGGGATTTGACCAACTGGCGTGCTTCGCTCGTGAATGCCAAGATGCTTTATGAGATCGCACGGGAGCTTGGCCTTGAAGAGGGCCTTTACCTTTCTAAAGGAGAGGCGCGCGATAAGAATAAAAAATCGCGCCAATTTATCTTGGCCAATGCCGTCGAAGCGCTTATCGGAGCGATCTATCTGGATCAGGGCATGCCGGTGGCTAAAAAATTTATTCTCGAAAATGTCATCACCAAACTTGATGATATCTTGCGCAATCGGACCTATCTTGATCCCAAATCTCTTTTCCAGGAAAAGGCTCAGGAGTCACGGGGCGTTACTCCGCACTACCAGATTCTAGATGAGCAGGGCCCGGATCATGCCAAGGTCTTCACGGTCGGCCTGTATATTGCCGACGAGCTTGTCGCTACTGGCAGGGGTTCCTCTAAACAGGAAGCTCAAGTCGACGCGGCCGCCCAAGGGATAAAAAAAATGGCTTGGTAAGCCTTAACGTTCCCGCCTATGGACATCAATAATCTTTTTAAGCTGGCGGCCCAGAAACGGGCTTCCGATATTCATCTCCTGGCTGGTCTTGCGCCTATCTTGAGGGTCAACGGAGAGTTGGCAGACCTTAACGCCGTGGTGCCGGACGGAAATTTTCCTGCCCTATCAGCGACCGATCTCGAAGGCTTCTTGGAGCAACTTCTCAGCCGCGAACAGAAAGTTCGTTTCTTAGACAAGCGGGATCTCGACCTGGGCCACCAGATAGATAACTATCGTTACCGCGTTAATCTGTCTTTTGAAAAAGAAAACATCAGTATCGTCGCGCGCGTGATCGATGATCGTATCCCGACGCTGGACGAAATTGGTCTGTCAGCGGCTGCCCGTGAACTTTTAGACCTTCCGCAGGGCTTTATTCTTGTGACTGGTCCAACCGGCTGCGGCAAGTCCACAACGCTAGCGTCGATGGTTAGCCATATCAACAGTACGCGGCGGACCAATATCATTACGCTGGAGGATCCAATTGAATATATCTTCAATCCCGATAAGAGTATAATCTCCCAGCGTCAGCTCGGGACTGACATGCTCAGTTTCGCGAGCGGTCTCAAGCACGTTTTGCGCCAGGATCCGAATGTGATAATGGTTGGCGAAATGCGCGACCTGGAAACAATTGCCGCCGCTGTTACACTGGCGGAAACCGGACACTTGGTACTGGCGACGCTTCACACATATAATGCTGCTCAGACGGTTGATCGCATTATCGATATCTTCCCGCCCTACCAGCAGAGCCAGATCAAGTCGCAGTTATCGGGCGTGCTGACCGCCGTAGTCTCTCAACGTCTTCTGGAGCGCCGGAGTGGCGGCCGTATCGCGGCGCGCGAGATATTGCTAAATAACGATGCTGTCGGCAACCTGATCCGCGAAGGCAAAACCGCTCAGATAACTAGCACCATCGAGACGCATGCGAACATCGGTATGGTCACTATGGATCGGAATATCAAACAACTCTATCAAGCCGGAGAGATTAGCCGGGAAACCGCCCAGCGGCATATGTCTGACCCGGATACGCTAGATAATTAAGAAGAGTATGAAGGATATCATCGCGGCCGCCCGGGTTCTGGCGATTTCTGAAATTGAAAAGTACGGTTCGCCCAAACTCGAACACTTTGAAATATCTTTTGATAAAGGTCAGGAGTTAGCTGCCACCCTCGGGGCTGATACCGATATTGTGGCCCTAGGTACGATATTCATGGATCTGAAGATCGGCGAGTGTTTGAAGGAAGGGAAGCTGGCGGAGCATGTCGCCCGCAGTGCGGAAGCGGCGCGCGAATTTCTAGCCGGGTATGTCCTGGCCGACGAGACTATCAAGAAGGTTATCAGTTGTGTCGAATCTCATCACGGGACAGATAATTATTATTGCCCTGAAGCAGAAATCTGCGCTAATTCTGATTGCTACCGTTTTTTGAGTTCGGCGGGCTTCCTAAACGCTTTAATACTGTTTTCTGGCCGCGATATCAGTTTTATCGATAGTCTTGACCAGGCGGAGAAAAAGATGGAAGAAAAGTTTAAGATTTTGTCTTTGGATATCTGTAAACAGGAGCTTATGCCCAGTTACCGGCAGCTGAAAGAAGTGTCGGAAAAAGCGCGCGCCGGCCTCTAACAGGAATCTCTGCCTTTCCATGAGTAAAATGGTCTAAAATTGGCCATTTTTTGTTTCCCGGCTGGCCCTTGACATTATTTTTAAAAAGGTTATAATTGTTATCAGTTTTAACAGGGCGATTAATCGCCAAAACTATATGCAAAAAGTCGTCATAAACCATGTAAAGAAGCGATTCTAGATAATCTGCCAATTTGCGATTACTTAGAACCGCTTACTAGCGGTTTTTTTGCGCCTTATGAGAATAGCGAGAGCCCTGGTAAATGTCCGTTAACAACAAATGTTAGAGTAAAGACATCAAAAATATACTAGCAATATAAGTAGCATTAGTAGTGTCTTAGCTCGGGGGTCCAACCCCGGCTGTAAGCTAAGATGCGAAACACGTTTTTATTTAAAGATAAAAGCGTGGGAAAATCTCAATAAGAGTATACGGTGGATGCCTTGACATAAGAAGACGATGAAGGACGTAGCAGCCTGCGATAAGCTGCGGTGAGGTGGCAAGCAACCTTTGACCCGCAGATCTCCGAATGGGGAAACCCCCTCTGTTGAAGACAGAGGAAGCTCGGCCTTTTAGGCCAAGCTGGAAGACCCGGTGAACTGAAACATCTTAGTAACCGGAGGAAAATATAATAACAATCATTCCCTGAGTAGTGGCGAGCGAAAGGGGAGGAGTCTAAACCCAAATAACTGAGTTATCAGTCCGGTTCGCCGGACGGGTAACGGAAGGTTCTGGAACCACATGTTTTTTCGGTGTTGCAAGATATGAGCGCCTGCTGCCAGACCAGCGGGGCGGAGTAAAAAAAGACATTTCTTAGTTGAACGAGCTGGAAAGCTCGGCCAGAGACGGTGATAGCCCGGTAAGCGAAAAGAAGTGACTCTCCGTAGCTCGTGTTCTTAAGTAGGGCGGGACTCGTGAAATCCCGTCTGAAGCCAGGTCGACTATGACCTAAGACTAAATACTTCTTATGATCGATAGTGAACAAGTACCGTGAGGGAAAGGTGAAAAGTATCCCGTTTAGGGAGGTGAAATAGTACCTGAAACCATATACTTACAAAGAGTCGGAGCCCCGTTAAGGGGTGACGGCGTGCCTATTGAAGAATGAGCCAACGAGTTTGTTCTATGTGGCTTGCATAATCTCCTCTGGAGAGCATGCAGAGTGAAAGCGAGGGTTAATAGCCCGTTTGTGCTTCGCTTTCGTCGAGTTATCTTTAGCCCGACGGAAGTGAAGCATTCGTCGCATGGACAAGACCCGAAGCCGGGTGATCTAACCATGGCCAGGTTGAAGTCTGTCGAAAGACAGATGGAGGACCGAACCCATTAGCCGTACAACACTATGGGATGAGTTGTGGTTAGGGCAGAAATTGTAATCGAACTCGGCAATAGCTGGTTCTCCTCGAAATAGCTTTTGGGCTAGCGTCGGATGTTGACCTCAGGGGGTAGAGCACTGGATGAGGGCGGGTCGCAAGATACCGTCTTCAATCAAACTC
>CAZLGE010000014.1:0-15536 GCA_964559375.1 uncultured Gammaproteobacteria bacterium
TGGTTAAAAGTAAACAGGCGGTTACAAAAAATCCGCCTGCAGGAGGCGGATTTTTGGGTGGGCCCGACAGGATTCGAACCTGTGACCTCTACGATGTCAACGTAGCGCTCTAACCAACTGAGCTACGAGCCCTTTCATATCTTAGCAGCGATGTGGGCATAGATGGATTCGAACCATCGACTCCCGCCTTATAAGAGCGGTGCTCTAACCAGCTGAGCTATATGCCCCTTAATTGTAACGGCCGGTCTTGAGGCGGTCAAGACCGGATTAAGCAGTTATTTTATACCATTATGAAGCTAATTTATCAAGCCGGTTTTTCAGCCGGCCGATCAGTTCGTCGGCGGCGGATTTTAAGCCGTTTTTGATAGTGATCTGCGCCGCCTTACTCGATCCGGTCGGCTCATACTCGCTGACAATCTCTAAGGCATTAATGTTTTTTAGTGAATAGAGGGAGGCGCGCGTCTGCGAGGATCCGTCTTCGTACAGGATAACTATCAATTTGGCGCTGGGTACATTGGCGATCAGTTCATCGACGATTTCCCTAAGCCGGATTGGAGAGGAACTCGTGGTGCGGAAGTCCTCGGTCGAGAGAGTCGACCAGAGGAGAGTATCATTCTTTTCCGTCTTTAGGTTATTTAAGATACGACCCCAGAGCTTCAGAGAGATAAGATCACGGGAGCGGTAAAGATGATCAACTATCTCTTCGCGCCTAGCGCCGCGATCGATGAGTTCAGAAGTGGTGAGCAGGGTGCGCGGTGTTAGATTGGCGGTCTTGAAGTTCTTGGTTTGCTGGATGATGCCAGCTAAGAGACAAGTTGTTATGTCCTCGGTCAGGAAATCGGGGCGGTAATTTTTAAGCAGATAAAAAAGTATTTCCGCCGTGGCAACCGCGTTCAGGTCGACATAGTTGATCTGTCCGAACTCTTCATTTGCCGCTTGATGATCAATATTAACGATAGTTGTCTTGTAAAAAAATTCGACATTATCATCATAGATCTTGCCTAAGGCTTCTAGATCGGTAGTGCCGACCGTGACTATCAAGTCATACTTGAATTCCCCGGCTCGTGCGCTGACGTCTTCTGGTTTGAACCACCCTTCTGCCGGTGATATTATAAAGTTGAGGCGTTCGCCGTCGACAGTATATCGGATATTATGCACCTTTGCTTGGCTGATATCTACCGAGACAATAAAGCGCCGCAGGTTCTTAAGATCAGCCTGGATATCAGTATATGAGGGCAAAAAGGACAAGGGCACCACTCTACCAGGAGGCGGACAGCCGGCCAGGTCAGTTTCTTTGCCCATTTTTATAAAAAAAAGGTAAAGGGCGAGAGCTGATGCCACGGCATCTCCGCCGCCGGGGGTCTCTGGTGAGGTCGAGGGGAATACGACCAATATATTGGAAGATTTTTCCAGTTGCCGGAAAATTTGTTGTTCTAAATTAAGCATTTTTCCTAATAAAAATCTAGCGGACGGCGTCCAGCCAACCCTTTAATATATAATTAAATCAAGGGAAAGTCAAGAGAAAATTTATTGCTAAATTAGGTTAATTTTACGATGGCGAAGACACTTTAGTTGTTTGACTTAAGCCTATTTTTTTGGTAATTTTAAGTCATGATGAAAGAACTCGATAAGACCTATAGCCCTCAAGACAACGAGGACAAAATATACGATATTTGGGAAAAATCAGGCTTTTTTAATCCGGATAATCTACCCCTGCCCAAAGAGGCGCCCCGCTATACCATCATTCTTCCACCGCCCAATATTACAGATAAACTACACATGGGGCACGCGGCCATGGTAGCCATCGAAGATCTTCTAATACGTTATAAGCGCCTGTCCGGTTATCGTAGCCTTTGGTTACCCGGCACGGATCATGCGGCGATCGCTACCCAAAATGTAGTGGAGAAGAAATTGTTAAAAGAGACGGGTAGGACCAGACACGATCTCGGCCGGGAGCCGTTTCTTGCCGAAGTAAATAAATTTTTAAAGACTACCCAGGGTGAGATACTTCATCAGATGAGAAAGCTTGGCGCCTCTTTAGACTGGTCGCGCCTGGCTTTTACCCTGGATGAGGCGCGTCAGAGGGCGGTGCGCCGGATGTTTAAAGACATGTACGAGGCTGGCGCCATATATCGGGGAGAGCGGATTGTTAATTGGTGTCCGAGATGCCACTCCACCCTGGCCGACGATGAGGTGGAATATAAAGAGGAGAAGGCAAAATTATATTGGATAAAATACGGCCCATTCATCTTGGCGACAACCCGTCCGGAGACAAAACTGGGTGATACGGCGGTGGCGGTCCATCCGGATGATGAGAGATACCAAGGATGGGTTGGCCAGGAAATTGAAATTCCCGGGGTTCTCGGAAAATTTAAAGTCAGAGTAGTAGCTGATTATGCTGTTGACCGTGAGTTTGGTACTGGCGTCATTAAGGTCACGCCGGCACATGATTTTACCGACAGTGAAATTGCCGCTCGTCACGGCCTCACGGCCAAGAAAATAATCGATGAAGATGGTCGGATGATGGCTAACTGCGGTAAATACTCCGGACTGACGACTCGAGAAGCGCGCGAGGCTATCGTGGCAGATATGGAACAGCTCGGCCTGATCGATCACATCGAGGAAAACTATGACCACAATGGGGCGGTTTGTTATCGCTGTGGTAGTATCATCGAACCGCTTCCTTCCCAGCAGTGGTTCGTAGCAGTTGATAAGAAGTTGGACCGGTTGGGTGGTAGGTCACTTAAGGAAAAAGCACTGGCTGTCGCTCGAGATGGATCGATTAGCTTTACGCCGGAACGTTTTACCAAGCGGTACAACGACTGGATGGAAAATCTCCACGACTGGTGCATTTCTCGCCAGATCTGGTTTGGGCATCAGGTGCCTGTTTGGTATCGCGGTGAAGAGATATACGTTGGCGAAAAAGCTCCAGAGAGCGAAGGATGGCAACAGGACCAAGACACGCTCGACACCTGGTTCTCTTCTAGTCTCTGGACCTTCTCAACTTTAGGTTGGCCGGAAAATTTTCCGACCGGAGGAAAGACTGGCGACTTGGCCCGCTTCCATCCCACTCAGGTTCTTGAGACCGGCTATGAAATAATAACGCTTTGGGTCTCCCGTATGATTATGATGTCACTTTTCGCGCTTGGCGAAATTCCTTTCGAGCGGGTTTATCTGCACGGAATGATCCTGGATAAGGAGGGCAAGAAAATGTCCAAATCAAAGGGTAACGGCGTCGATCCACTAGTTATGATTGAGAAGTTCGGGGCCGACGCGACCCGCCTTTCAATCATCATGGGCTTCACGCCGGGGAATGATTCTCGCTTTAGCGAAGAGAAAGTCGAGGCAAAACGGAACTTCGTCAATAAGTTATGGAATATCGCTCGATATATCCTCAGTACAGGAAAGCCGAGTGCCCAGATCGCTGCCCCGGTCGCTCGGACCGCAGCCGACCGCTGGATACTGGGTGAATTAGATAAGCTGATCCGGGAGACCACCGCTCGGCTTGATAACTTGGAATTTTCGCTGGCCGCCGAAGAACTTCATGACTTCACTTGGAATAAATTAGCCGACTGGTATCTGGAAATTGCCAAAATAGAAAAGGGGAAAGAAGAGATATCTTTATATATATTACGGAATTTACTCATCCTTTGGCACCCGTTTATTCCGTATGTGACCGAGACGATCTGGCAGAGCTTCAACGATTCCCTGCTTATGACTGGAGTCTGGCCGCCAGCGGCTGGCCAAGGTGAGCAGGACGCGGCGACCGGCTTCTCTCTTTTGCGGGACGTGATTACAGCTATCCGTAATGCTCGGAGTGAAAATAAGATTGAGCCGGCTAGGAAACTGGAGGCGGTGATTTATGGTGGAAGCCGGACGGCTATCCTCAAGGATCAGGTCGAGCTGATCCGCGGGCTCCGCACCGGATTAGCGGAAGTGAAAATTCAAGAGACGGGTGAGAAGGTCGCCTCCGCCATCGCTATTGCTGTTGGGGAAATCGAGATATATCTTATTGGCGCTGTCGATTCCGCTAAAGAGAAGGAGCGCCTTATTAAGGAGCGAGCGAAACTAGAGAAGTTGATCGCCGCCCAGTCTGGCAAACTGTCTAACCAGGAATTTATTTCTCGGGCGCCGCAGACGATCGTAGCAGCGGAACGAGACAAACTGGCTAGTTATCAGACAGAATTAGAAAAGATCATAACAATAATAAGCGGCCTATGACCTTGAAAAGTTATTTGCTCGTGATGTCGGTCCTGACGGGAATTTCCTGGGGTATCTTCATCTTTGTTGCCAGCCTAGTTGACCCGACCCTCACGAATTGGTTGGGCTTCCTCCTTTTCTATCTGGCGTTGTTTGTCGCTCTAAGCGGAACGATTTTCCTTGGGGGATTCGTAATACGGTTTATTGCCCTAAAACGAGAGCTGGCTTTCAATCTCGTAAAGAGCGCTTTCCGACAGTCTTTTCTTCTCGCCCTGTTTATCGTTTTTCTCTTAGTTCTGAAAGCCCAGGATTTGTTCGCCTGGCTCAACATATCGCTTCTAGTTGTAATTTTCGCGATTCTCGAATTATTCTTGATTAGTTATAAGAAAAGTCGATAAATATATGAAAGAAAAAATAAAAAAGATTCGTGAGGAATTTTTCCACCGCCTTTTGGAGATCGAGAGCGGTGGACAACTGCGTGAATTGGAGTTAAAGTTCTTATCTCGCAAGGGAGAGCTGAGTATTATCATGCGGGCGCTTAAAGATTTGAGTGCCGATATCCGCCAGGAGGTGGGGGCACTGGCCAACAGTATCAAGAAAGAGATGGAGGAAAAATTTGCCGAGACGAGACGGATTCTACAGGTCAAACAAGCTGGGACCGGTCCGATTGACGTCACCTTGCCCGGGCGGAATTACCCGCAAGGCCATCTGAGCCCCATCACTCTTATTCAGAATGAATTGGAAGATATGTTCGTTTCTATGGGCTTCAAGATCCTGGACGGGCCGGAGCTAGAAAGCGATTATTATAATTTTACGGCTCTTAATATGCCTCTGTCGCATCCGGCGCGCGATATGCAGGATACCTTTTATATTGATCATAAGAATAAAGACGGTCAGTTTGACCTCCTAATGCGCACCCAGACTTCTCCAGTCCAGGTTCGGGCGATGCAGAAATATGGGGCACCCCTTAAGGCGCTTGTTCCCGGACGTTGTTTTCGCAATGAAGCAACTGACGCGCGGCATGAGCACACTTTTTATCAGGTCGAGGGCCTGATGATAGATAAGAATATTAATTTTGCTAATTTAAAAAGTTTACTTGAGATTGTCGGACAAAGACTATTCGGGCCGGAAACAAGATTGCGCATGCGGCCCAAGTTTTTTCCTTTTGTTGAACCCGGAAATAACGGTGAATATACCTGCTTTCTCTGCCAGGGTCAGGGTTGTCGTGTCTGTAAGCAGAGTGGCTGGCTAGAGATCGTCGGTGCTGGTTTAGTCCACCCCTCGGTTCTCCGGGAGGGCGGTATTGATCCGGAAGTCTATTCTGGTTTAGCCTTCGGCTTTGGTCTGGACCGCCTGGCCATGCTTAAATATAACATTACTGACGTCCGCCAGTTTAATAGTGGCGATTTGCGCTTTGCAGAACAGTTTTAATCTCTCCGCTTTAGCGGATAAAAAGTTTATGTACATCTCACTCAATTGGCTTAAAGATTTTCTTAAGATTCCTGCTAAACTGAAGCCGTCCGACCTGGCGGCAGAACTTACCAAGCGCACAGTGGAAGTCGAGGGCGTAGCCAGCCAGGCGGCGCAATTTTCGGGCGTCGTGGTCGGCCGAGTTCTGGAAGTCATGCCCCATCCCAACGCCGACCGCCTGCGCTTGACCGTCGTCGATACCGGTCAGGAAAAATTAAATATCGTTTGCGGGGCGCCCAACGTGGCTGTCGGCCAGCTGGTTCCAATCGCTCTTGTCGGCACAATTTTGCCGGGCGGATTGGAAATCAAGGAAGCGGAGATTAGGGGGGCGAAGTCAGAAGGCATGATCTGTGCAGAAGACGAGCTTGGACTCGGCAAAGAACATGCTGGGATTATGGTTCTTGAGAAGCGGGCCAAACTGGGGGAGGCATTTGCCAAGTATTTGCGAGCGGAAGATGTAATTTTAGAAATCGATAACAAGTCACTCTCAAATCGTCCTGATCTGTTGTCGCACTACGGCTTAGCTCGCGAATTAAGCGTTATCTTTAATATTCATCTCAAAGCTTATGACCAGTTAATCGGCAAGATTGAATTTCCTGAACAGACAGGAAAGCTGGCCGTTAAAGTTGAAGATAAAGAGGCTTGTCCGCGTTATCAGGCGGTCAGGATCGACGGTGTTAAAATTCAGGAATCTCCGACCTGGCTTAAGGATCGGCTGGTGGCCGTCGGGCAGCGGCCGATAAACAATATAGTTGATCTCACCAATTATGTCATGCTCGAAATCGGGCAGCCCCTTCATGCCTTCGATGCCGCTAAAGTCAGCCGTATCGTTGTCCGGAGAGCCCGGAAGAACGAGACGATAATTACTTTAGACGGCCAAGAGCGGATTTTAACGGGAGAAGACTTGGTGATAGCGGTTGATGACGTTCCGGCCGCTCTGGCCGGTATTATGGGCGGTCTGGACAGCGGCGTCGGTGATGGGACGACATCCCTTATCTTAGAAGCGGCGAATTTCCAGGCCGCGACTGTGCGCCGCACATCTCAAAAATTAGGCTTACGATCGGAGTCCTCGGTCCGTTTTGAAAAATCACTGGATCCTAATCTGACTGAAACGGCGATCCGACGATTTATCGCCCTGCTCAAGAAAGTCTGTCCAGAAATGAAGGTAACGAGCCCTTTGACCGATCTCGGCGGCGCGCCTGTTCCGTCGCCGGCGATAAGTCTGGATTTGTCTTGGCTAGATAATAAATTAGGACAGCCCATCCCTCGCCAGCAAGTGATAAATTTTCTTGATCGTCTAGGTTTTATCATTACCGACAAGAAAGCCGATATACTGGAAGTCGCGACGCCCTCATGGAGAGCTACTAAAGATATTCGGAGCAAGGAAGATTTAGCGGAAGAAGTGTTGCGTTTCTACGGATATGACAATATTGTTTCCCAGCTTCCTACGGAGACTTTGAGAGTTCCGGAAGTAAATCGGGAGAGAGCCCTCGCCCGCCGGGTGAAGGAATTTTTGGCCTATAAGCACGCCCTTGTGGAGGTATATAATTATTCTTTCATCGGCGAAGAGCTACTCACTAAACTGGATATAGATTTTTCCCATCACCTGCGCCTCGCCAATCCTCTGTCGGAAATCCATTCTCTCTTGCGCCGCAACCTGGCGCCCGGGCTTATTGCTAATATCAGGAATAACCAGGCCAAGGCCGAGGTTTTGGGGTTCTTTGAACTGGGAGCCATCTTTTCGGATACCCCGGGCGCTCTTAAGAAAGAAAAAGGAAGCGAAGAGACGCTGCCGTATCAGGAACAGCGCCTCAGTTTTAGTTTAGCAGATGATAATCCTGATCTTTTCGGTCGGTCCAAGGGCGTGATTGCTAGTCTAGTACAGAGCATATTTGGCCGAAATCGCGAGACAGAATTTTTACCCTCAGTCGATCTGCCGGGCTGGGCTGACAAGGCGGTTGCCGCCAAGGTAATGATAGGAAATCATGAATTCGGCTTGGTGGCGAAGGTCAGCCAGACAGCCGCTTGGAACCTCAATTTAAAGAAACCGGCGGTTATTGCTGAGTTGAACTTTAGTTTGCTTACCGAATTGGTAGTAGGGCAGGCGCCGGCGCGTTGGCAAGAAACGACTAAATATCCGCCGGTTCGGCGCGATATTGCCATTGTCGTGGGTGAGAAAATATTGTATAATGACTTGAAGAAAGAGATTATCGGCTTCAGTCCTCTGATTCGTTCGCTTGAACTCTTTGACGTTTATTCCGGCGATAAATTGGGCGGCGGTCTCAAGAGCCTCGCTTTCCATTTGGAGATCCAGTCAGCAGAAAAAACCTTGACTACCGCTGAGGTCGACGAGACTGAAAATGGCTTGATCGCTCATCTAGGAAATAAATTTGATGCTCGCCTAAGAGAATTTTAAATAAAAAAATATGTTAAGCACTTCAGGAGACATCCTTAATATTGTTTTAGCGGTTTCGGTGGCTATTCTCACATTTTTTCTCTGTTGGGCGATCTATTACTTCGTGGCCAGTATGCAAAAGATCTATCGGCTGATCAAGCGCATTGAAGCGGGTGTCACCAAGGCTGAAGAACTGCTTGATATTGCCAAAGGTAAGTTGAAAAATAGCGCCGCCTACTTTATGATCCTAGGTGAAGTTGCCAAGAAAGCTATGGAGTTCGTCAAGGATAAACGGGACAAGAAGACGGCTGATAAGAAAAAATAGCCGCTAAAATTTGGAGCAACTTATACTAAAAAGTCCGGGTTAAACCCGGGCTTTTTAGGTTAATTTCATTATTTATTTCTTGTAACTGCAACCGCGCCGGCCGCATTTCACTTCCCCGCCCTTATCGCTGATAAGGAGGGCGTTGCAGTCGGGGCACTTTTCACCGGTCGGCGGTCCAGAATAAGCATTTTTGCAATCTGGATAATTGCTGCAAGCATAGAATGGGCCGCGACGGCTGAATTTTTTGACTATCTTACCTTTTTGGCACAAGGGGCAGTCAATCTCTTTGCCCTCGCCCTCTTGGGCGATATTTTTGATGTTCTTGCATTTTGGGTAAGAGGTGCAGGCTAAGAAAGGCCCATATTTACCGACCTTGACCGCCATCGGAGATCCGCATTTGTCGCAAACAGTACCAGCATGCTTCTTTTCTAGCTCGCCTACTTGAGCGCTTTTTTCTGGAGACGAAGCCGGACCACCACCCAGTTTTTTGATATTGCGGCAATCAGGGAAAGCACTGCAGGCCAGGAATTTTCCGTACCGCCCGGTTTTAATGATCATGGCTGCGCCGCATTTATCGCACAGTTCCTCTGATTTTTCTTCAGGCATAATATCTTTTTTATTTATCTCCTCATATTTAGCTTGTAAATTTCCGTGGAAGTCTTCATAAAAACCTTTGATGACCGGCTGCCATTCTTTTTCTCCGGAGGCGATGCTGTCCAAGTCATCCTCGAGAGTGGCGGTGAATTCGTAATCGACGATTTTGGGAAAATGATTGATTAGGAGATCAACCACCACGAAAGCGATATCGGTTGGCTGAAGTTTTTTGTTGTCGTCGCGGGTTACATAGTTGCGGGCGATGATGGTGTTTATAGTAGGCGCGTAGGTCGACGGACGACCGATGCCGTGTTTTTCTAGTTCTTTGACCAGGCTAGCGTCGGAGTAGCGGGCGGGAGGATTTGTTTCGTGTTGGTCTGAACGTAGCTCTAAGAGCCGAGCCGCTTCACCTTCCGTGACGGCCGGAAGTTCTTGTTCTTTAGTTTTTTCCGGCCAGATCTTTAAGTAGCCGTCAAAGACGATCATTTGTCCGCTGGCGCGGAAAATATATTCCTGCCCCTCAGTTTCAGTCTTGGTGTCGATTGTCGTTGCGGCTAGTTTAGCTGGCGGCATCTGGCTGGAGACAGCTCTTTCCCAGATTAGTCGATAAAGACGAGCCTGATTTCGATCAAGTTTTTCGCCGAGCATCTCTGGCGTCGTAGCCACTTCAGTTGGGCGGATTGCTTCATGAGCTTCCTGAGCATTCTTACTCTTATTTTTATAAGCACGGCCGCCGGGGACAGAATATTCGGCGCCCAGATTATTTTTCAGCCAGGTGGCCGCCTCGCCGGTAAATTTTGGCGAGAGATTGAGAGCGTCGGTCCGCATATAGGTGATGTAACCCTCCTCATACAGTTTCTGTGCGACCGTCATCGTTTGCTTGGCGCTGAAACCTAGATGGCGATTGGCGGACTGCTGCAAGGTTGAAGTTGTAAAGGGTGGCGAGGGATTCTTGCTAACTTGCTTCTTTTCGATCTTGTCTATCTTATATGAGCTGCCGCTTAGGAGATCTTTTAGCTGTTTAGCGTCGTTCGCCTTTATCGTCAGCTTGTCGAAGGTTTTTCCGCGCAACTTATAGAGATCAGCCGTGAAACTGGCGCCGTCCGATCCTTTTTTCTTTTCTGTTTGGAAGTCTCCGGTTAGCGTCCAATATTCTTCGCTCTTGAAAGCGCGGATCTCCTTCTCCCGTTCTACTATTAACCTGGTCGCGACGCTCTGCACGCGTCCGGCCGATAGGCCTTTAGCCACTTTTTTCCACAGGAAAGGCGATAGTTCATAACCCACCAGACGATCCAGAACGCGGCGCGCCTGTTGGGCGTTTACCAGATTATGATCGATAGTCCGGGGGTTTTCTAACGCAGCCAGGATCGCCTCTTTAGTTATTTCATGGAAGACGATGCGTTTAATCTTTTGCTCATCGAGCCCCAGAGCCTGGACCAGGTGCCAGGCGATCGCCTCTCCCTCGCGGTCTTCGTCGGACGCGAGTATGACGGAAACAGATTTTTTTGCGGCTGCCTTTAGTCCGGAAACAGTTTTTTTAGCTTTGGTAGGGATGACATATCGCGGCTCGAAATTGGCGGTAATATCGATCCCCATTTCGCTTTTAGGTAGATCGCGAATATGGCCGAATGAGGATTCGACCCGATATTTTTTAGCCAAGAATTTGCTGATAGTCTTGGCTTTGGTTGGTGATTCGACAATTATCAGGTCCATAAAAAAATAAACAATTACTTTAAATCATAACCGAATCTGTCGCTCTCCGCAATCCCTGTCAGTTCTGGCAGGCTAAGTTTACTATTTATGACGCTGATGTCAAGGCCGGTTCTTGGGGCGATCTTGTCGATATTCAGATGTTTTAGCCGGTCCGTCTTTTTGTACAAACAGGAATAAACGACTGTCTAGAAGTGGTTCATTAGCTAATAATTGGCTCGTTTTCTGTCCGGTGCACCACCTTTAGTCGATCCTTCTAGGTTGAAGACGGCAAGAAGGTCGGACGCTTCGAGAATTGGTTGCGCCCCCGAGCGGATCAGCTGATTAGGGCCGATTGAGCTTTCAGAAAAGATATTTCCAGGAACAGCTAAAACATCTCGGCCTTGTTCCAGACAATAGCGCGCCGTTATGAGAGCGCCGGATATTTTCGCTGCCTCGATGACCAGTGTCGCTCGAGTCAACCCCGAGATTATCCGATTACGCTGCGGAAAATTTTGTCTGAGCGGAGCGGTGGACGGCGGAAATTCGGAGAGCAACGTTCCTCCGCCGGCCAAGATTCGATCCGCCAGAACTTGATTCTCAGCAGGGTAGATGCGCGCTAAACCGGAGCCCATCACCGCCCAGGTTAGACCGCCATGTTTTAGGGTGATAGCGTGAGCCAGAGAATCGACGCCTCGTGCCAGCCCGCTGATTATGATTATACCGGCTCTTATTGCCGGCGGGAGCAGCTGGTCCAAGACTTTGGGGGCATACGCGCTGTGGCGCCGAGCGCCAACCACTGCCAGGCTGTTTTGCGGATCAATACCTAGTTGTCCGCGATAGTAAAGCAAAGGTGGCGGGTCAGCTATTTCTTTCAGCCAGACTGGATAGTCATTATCATTCCAGGTTACGAAGTTGATCTCCGCTTCTTTTAATTCGGTGCGGGCAAACTCGTATCTCCATGACTTGCGCCAGCTGACAAATTCTGTTGCTAATTCCGCTGTGAGTCCGGCTCTTGCCAATTCCAGCGCGGAGGAACGAAAAACTTCGCTTAGATCGGAGAAGTAAGCTTCCAGGCGGCGACAGGCCGCCGGCCCGATCTTTCGAAATTGGTTAAGAGCCAGATGGCTGTTACGGACGTCAGGCATAAATATAAAAACCGTTCTAAGTAAAACGGTTTCATATTAGCAGGGATAGACTGAAGAAAGTCTGTAGGAAAAATAAAATTTTAGAGTTTACGGATGTCTATACTGGCAAACAGGTTAGCTAGAAGGCCGCGTTCTTCCGCGCTGAAGGTCTGTAGGACAAATTTATCAGCCGGTATGTGGATGCGGAGAGGTTCGTTTTTGATGCCCAAGCGAAGACGAGAAAATTTCTGCGTTTTAAGGTGGGTAATTAGAGATTGGACGCCGCGGTGACCGGCGCTTGAAGAATCGGTTGCCAGACGCCAGCGTCCGAAATCGAGATCTAATTCATCGTGCACAACGGTCAAGACATGATTCAGGTCAGCATCTTTCTTTTTTAAGATTCCTAGGTTCTTGGGGAGTAGTTTGTAATAATCCAGTGTCTTTCGGACAACAAGACCAGACTCGTTCATGAAACTGAGCGGTTTTACGAATAGTGTATCCCCCTCTTCGTAGACGAGGGCGTTGAATCGCTTATTATGCGACCAGTGGACGTCCCCCAACCAGTAATCAAGAGCCAACCAGCCGATATTATGTCTTGTTTCCCGGTACTCTTCGCCGGGATTACCTAAGCCGACAATTATTCTCATACATCATTCATTATACGTCGTATGTGATTTCCTGTCTTTAGTGACGCTGATCCTAATTGGTGTTCCCGTGAAGCCGTGTCTTTCGCGTAAACGATTGGCAACGAAGCGGACATAAGAAAAATGCAGGTCATCATTGGGACCGATGCGGAGTGTGAAGACGGGCGGGTTGTTTTTGGTCTGCCGGAACTCATAGATCCGCGGCGCTTTTAATCCCTTACCCTTGGCGGGTTTGTGTATCTTGACGACCGCTTTTAGGAATTTTTCAGTTTGTGAGTCGCTAAGGCGAAGCCTTCTCTCGGCCGCTACCAGTAAAGCGAGATCCAAGATCTTACCAGTTTTTTCTCCGGTTTTGGCTGAGATAAATTGGATCGGCGCCCAGGCGACAAAAGACAGCTTATCATACAGTATGGCGGTCCACTTTTTTGTGTCGCGCTCGGCGATTATATCCCACTTATTAGCCACGATGATCAGGCTCTTGCCGCGTTCCACTATTTCCTGGACCAGTTTGGAGTCTTGGTGGGTAAGCGGCTGGCTGATGTCAAGGACCAAGAGGGCAATGTCCGCTCGATCTAGAGATTTCAAAGATTTTAATATCCCGGCCTGTTCTAGTTTTCCGGCTTTTTGCCGTCGCCGGGTAATGCCAGCTGTATCGACTAAGACCACTCGTTCTCCTTTATACACCAGTTCGGTGTTCTGCGGCTCACGTGTCGTATGTGGGACTGGGCTAACAATTACACGCTCGTAGCCTAAGACGGCATTTAGGAGAGAAGATTTGCCGACATTGGGTTGGCCGATAATGCAAAGCTTGACTTCCGGTGTTTTTTCAGGCTCCACCATTTGCTCCGCCTCCTCCGCCCTGGCGATTTTTTTTCTTCCGTGGCCCAGTTTCTGGACGATCACATCTAAGAGGTCTCCCGTGCCGAGTCCGGTGGCGGCGGAGATCGTGTATGGCTCGCCCAGGCCTAGTTTATAGAACTGGGCAGTTTCTGGAGCTAGCCGGAAGCTATCAACTTTATTGGCGATGACCAAGGTTTTGGCGCGGTAGGCAGCATTTCGCTTCAGTCCGGCGGCGAGTGCTTTATCTTCAGATAGTAACCCGTCTTTAGCATCAACTAGGAAAAGTATCAAATCGGCTCTATCCAGATAGGAACGAGCTTGTTTTTGAGTCTGACTGTCGATGTCTTTGTCATCTATCCTGTTTCCAGAGAGGGCGCGAGTATCTAAGAGGCCGGCTGTATCGACGATATCGAAAGGTAGGCCGCACCATTCCACTTCGCCCAAATTGCTGTCGCGAGTTGTCCCTGCGATATCAGAAACGAGCGCCTGTTTCCTTTCGGTCAGAGCGTTAAAAAGCGTTGACTTGCCGACATTGGTCCGGCCGCTGATGGCGACCAGCGGGCGGCTTTTATCATTTTTCTTTTCCATATTTCTTAACGGTCAGAGTCTGTTCCGACAATCAGGATAAAGTCCGGCCCGGTCGTCGCGCTGCGGTAGTCAGCCAGCCAAGCCGGAGATTCAGATATCGCGGATGCTCCGGTAATTTGCCGTAAAATGTCGAGAGAATCTTTTTTTTCGCCTCCGGTTAAATCGTAGACGGCACTTTCGGAGTAATCTCTTTGGGGGGCATTACCGATCTGGATGACGCTGAAGTTGGCACCCTCAAGTGTGGCGGAAGTTTTGCCGGCGAGTCCGGTTACCCAAGTCCCGTTTAAGATAACCACTGCGGCGCTGTCGCTGATCCGGGCCGGCTCGGTATCGCTGATCGGAGGATTAAGTAAAAAAATGCTTTGGGCTAAGTTGCGGATGGCCGAGAAGTTTCCACTGCGGGGAGTCAGGATATAAGCGCCGTTCTCTCCTTTGCCGGAGACCAGCAGTCCGTCGGGCGCATCGCTCAGGACGCGGTTGATAATCTGGGACCGATTGACTTCTTTAGCAATATCCCACAGACGGAGCGCTTCCCAGGAGCTAATATTAGTGGAGATATTTTTACTGAATTGATCGCTTAATTTGGCGATCATCACTGGGTTGAGTAAGGTTTTAGCCGAAAGAAGCTTGTTCTTAATGGCTTCAAGGACCAGTTGCTGGCGACGGGCGCGGGCGAAATCAGAGCCCTCTCCGCCGACTCCATGTCGGCTGCGGGTGTATTTGAGAGCCAAACTACCGCTCATAGACTGGGGCCCTGGATCAAAATGCAGATGTTCAAATCGAGAATAATAACTAGGATTATCTTCCTGGCCCATGATTGGATAGCTATAATCATCTAAGGTATTTTCCACGTTGACCTCTATACCCCCCAGTTCGTCGATGATATCGATAAAACCATTGAAGTCGACGCGCACGTAGTAGTCGATCGGTATCTGAAGCAGCTGGCCCAGCGCCGCTGCTGTAGCGGGTCCGCCGCTACCGGCTTCTTTCTGTTCAGCGTAAGCATTAATAGTATTGATTTTCTGCCAGCCGCTCACCGGGCTGACTAAGTCGCGCGGAAAAGAGATTAGAGCAACTTGTTTGGTGGACGGCTGAAAGCTGGCCAGCATGACCGTATCAGTCAGATATGCCCCATCATGCCCCTCTCCGCCCATTCCTAAAAGAAGGATATTAACGCGGTCATTTTCTTCACCCTTGAGCTGCCGGTCCGAACTGAAATGAACCAGACGATTGAAAAGGCCGTCTCCGAACCAGTTGGTGCCGTTTTGGCTAGACATGAGGATTCGGCCGGTGAAAATCAGGGCGATGATTATGAGGCCAGTCGTATAGATGGTGAATCTTTTTCGCCGTCTGCCCCTAAGGAGCACCCCCTCGGTTATGGGAGTTTCGGACAGCCGCTCTTGTCGCTGTTCTTCTTCTTCTAGTTTTTTCTTAAAATCAACCATAATCTTCGCTAAATAGCCTAAAAAACACATTTCCGTTATGATTCGGAGCGTGAATTGGATGGTCGGGCTGCCGGGAATTGAACCCGGATTACACGCACCCGAAGCGTGCGTAATACCGTTATACCACAGCCCGAATGATGCCGTGTGGACTTGAGGGGACTCGAACCCCTTACCTCTGCAATGCGAATGCAGCGCTCTACCAGATGAGCTACAAGCCCG
>CAZLGE010000015.1:0-14816 GCA_964559375.1 uncultured Gammaproteobacteria bacterium
GAGATTCTTGGCAGAATGGTACATGTTCGAGACGTCCACCAAGACCCCCACCCGTTGTTCTTTATGCTTGATCATAGTTTATTTTTCCTCTTCGCCCTCTTTGGTTTCCAAGTTTTCTTCTTCCGGTACAATATATTTTTTCTCTTTTTTCTGTTCCTCCTCCTCCTCCTCTTGGAGTTTTTGGGCGATTTTCAGTTTTAGTTTGGAAGCGAGCTCCCGAAAACCGGCGGCGTCTTCCTTTTGAAGATACTTGAGTAGCTTGCGCCGTTCGCTGACTTTTTTGAGTAAACCGCGACGGGAAGAGAAGTCGTGCTTATGTTTCTGCAGATGCTCCGTCAGCTCTTTAATCTCTTCGCTCAGAATGGCGATCTGGACCTGGGCTGAACCGGTATCGGTCTCATGGACGCGGAACTTCTTGATGATTTTTTCCTTAGCTTTCTTGTCTAGCATGCTTTTGGCGCTCTATCCGAGAAACGGTCCGCCGGCTCACCGGTTGTGGAAGCCGGGACAGGCCACATCCCAGAAAGAGTACGTTAATTATTAATAAGCTTTTCTTAGAGCTTTTTCCCTTATTTTAAACTATTCACCTTCGACATCAGACGCGATTTTTTACGCGCGGCGTTATTTTTTTTAATAACTCCCGATTTAACCGCCTTGTCGATTGCCTGGATGGTCTTAACGTAGTCTTCTTTAATTTTTTTATCGCCGGCCTGTACCTGCTTTAGGCTGGATTTAACCAGACTTTTTAATTTAGAGGCGACCTTCTTGTTGGCGGTGTTTCTTTTAATAGCTTTACGCAGTTCTTTCTCCGCCGATTTCTTATTTGGCATAGTGGCTTCCTGTAATGATGATTAATTAAAACCGGCGTCTAGCGTGTGTAGCGCCGTCATATCGCGGTATTATAGTAACAGAATAATAAATAAAAATCAAGTGTCGGGGTGGTGAGATTCGGACTCACGATCTTCTGGTCCCAAACCAGACGCCTTAGACCAACTGGGCCACACCCCGGATAAGTTTGATAAAAAATAAACCCGAAAGTGATACGTGTATCTCCGGGCTCATCTCTCAATCATCCGATTATGGATTGATGTGCCGCGGGAGGGAATTGAACCCCCGACGCCAGCCTCTTCAGGGCTGCGCTCTACCACTGAGCTACCGCGGCCGATTTAAGATGTTGCGGGGGCCGGACTCGAACCGGCGACCTCCAGGTTATGGGCCTGGCGAGCTGCCAACTGCTCTACCCCGCTACAATGTCCGTCTGACGGATAACGTGGGCAATGGAGGATTCGAACCTCCGACCTCAACATTATCAGTGTTGCGCTCTAACCAGCTGAGCTAATTGCCCGATATAAACGGAAAAAATGCTGACAAGACTATAACAAATAAAAAATAAAAGCGCAAGCCAGTATTTTCGATTTTTTGGGCCCTTTACAAGCTTCCGTCGCTACAGGCTGGAGATGAGTAGCGTCAGTTCGGTCCTGGTATCTCCTTGCCCGGTCTTGTTTTGCCAGTCGAGCTGGATAAGGCGCCCCAAGTAAGCCCTAAGGCTGTCGGCCAGAAAATTTTTGGCCTGCTGGGAGCCCTTCTGGACGACAAACGGATGCAGTTTAAGTGACGCGGCCATCAGGCTGGTAGATAAGCGGGAATCAAGCGCTGTCCGGATTTGGAGTAATATTTTGAATTGGCGGATCAGCATAGTTAGCAGGTATTCATCGCTGAGCCCCGCTGCATATTGTTCTTCCAAAAGACGGAGAGCAAGGCGTTGGTTTCTGGCGCTCAGGGCGTCGGTTAGGCCGAAAATATTCTCGTCGAATGCGCCGGCCACCATGTCTTTGACGCTCTCGAGCGAGATTTCCGCCAGCGTCGAGGAGAAGGCCAATTTTTTCAGCGATCCGGCAATCAGCCAGAGGTCGCCTCCAGCCCGATTGGCTAACTCTGTGGCGGTGGAGGCCCCGATCTTCTTGCCGTATGACGTCGCCTCCTGCCTGATAAAAGCGGAGAGCTGGCTGCTGCTGAGAGTTTTAAATTCCTGGACATATTGCTGTTTGATGAGGAGCGCCTGGAGTTTTTTGGCGGCGGCCTTCAGGGGTTTCTCGCGGGTCCCCAGCTCTTCTTCGTGGAAGACGATTACGTTATCGCTGTCACTTTTGTCAGTAGGCAGCTTTTTTAGATAGTCGGTCAGCTCGGTGAAAATTTTTTCTTTTTTATTCTTGAAGATATTTTCGATGATCACCATCCTTTTTTTGACGAACAGAGAACCAGCGCCGAGTTTTTCGGCGATGGCGGAGAGAGTCGTCATTTGGCCATCGATTACGCTGAGACTGACAGCGCTCGGGTCGATGTCGCGCCGAAATTTATCCTGTAGTCCTTGGCGGAAGCGCCGTGAACGGAAGGTGTCAGCGCCGTAGAGGAAGATTATCATTTTAAGAATCAGTTAGCTTTATCAATTTAAGGGCGTCTATTGGTTGCTGCAGAAATTTTTCTGCCAGATGGCGGAAAATTTCGTTACTGTCTGTCGCTAAATAGCTGCGTCGTGGCTTTTTTGAGGCAGAGATCGTTAATTCCGGATGGCGTCTCAAGTAATCCTGCAGGCTGGTGGCAATGATCTCGCCCGGCTCGGGAACGACTACGCGTCGGCCCATGATTTGTCGGATCTCTTTTAAGAGGAAGGGGTAATGCGTGCAGGCCAGAATGAGTATATCGATTCTGTCTTTCTTGAAGACCCGCAGATATTTTTTGAGGATCATTTTTGTTTCTGGCTTCTTAGCCCAGCCCTCCTCGATCAGTGGCACGAGGAGGGGAGAACTCTTCTCAATCACGCGTAGCGTCGGAAGCATCTTGAGGAGTTCCGTGCCGTATGCTCCGGATCGGATTGTTCCGGTGGTTCCGATCACGCCCACCCCGGCCGTTGGCCGGTCTTTCATCCGGGTCGCCACGTATTCCGCCAGAGGGCGGATTACTCCCAGAAGGCGCCGGTCAGGCCAGTGTTTTGGTAAGTATTCTTGCTGCAGGCGGCGGAGAGTTTGAGCGGAGGCGGTATTACAGGCGATGATGACGAGCGGACAACCCGCCGTGAATAAGTATTCTACCGCTTCACGGCTGTAATTGTAAATCGTTTCCGGAGACTTTTCTCCATAAGGAACTCGGGCGTTATCTCCCAAATACAAGTAATCATAAGCTGGTAGTCTTTTTAGGAAATATTTGAGGATGGTGAGCCCGCCCAGTCCGGAATCAAAGACGCCGATTGGTTTATTTTTTGGCACGGACATATTTTTTAAAAAGCCGGCCGCGTTCTTTATAGTTTTTAAATAGCCCAAAACTGGCACAACCGGTGGAGAGGAGGATGATATCACCGCGATTAGCCTGAGAGCGGGCGCTGGTGACGGCCACGGCCATGTCCTTAACTTCACTCGTTTGGGAAGCCGGGAATTTTAGGCGGCGCAGTTCTTTTTTTAGCCGGATCGTGCCGCCGCCGGGTAGGAGTATCAAGTGTTTTATTCGGGTCTTTATCAGTTTAGCGAAGGGGAGAAAATGGGCACCTTTGTCGGCCCCGCCGGCAATTAAGACTACGGGCCGAGAAAAAGATTCTAAATCAAGAGCGCTGCTCTCTGGGGTGGTGGCAAAACTGTTGTCATAGTAAGTGACACCTCCTTTTTTTGCGACGAGTTCCAAGCGGTGCTCCAAGTTGCCAAATTTAGCAATGATTGGCCGGTAAATGGCGGCGGGAATATTTAGGAGCTTGGCGACCGCGACCGCCGCGGCGATATTGGCACGGTTATAATTTCCCGCCAGTCGGCTCGGCAGACAGCTGGCCTGGAAATAGCTGACCCGTCCTTTCAGTTTGGCGGTTGATAGTTTCTTTTTCAATTTTTGGTTGACGATCAGATCGCGATTACCGGGGTTACGGGCGATATTAAGTTTCGCTTGCCAATAAGCACCGGCGGTCGAGTGATAATTGGGGTTATTAGGATCCGCCGCCGCCAGGTGTTCATTAAACAGATTTGTGATGACCGCGATGGTCGGAGAAAATTTTAGATCTTCGAGTTGGAAACTGGATAATTCCAAGACGATATAGTCGGTTGGCTTTATTTTTGAGAAGAAAGAGAACGGTGCGATACCGATATTACCTCCTAAGAAGACGCGTCTCTTGGCCGCTTTAATTATCTTATAAATCAGGGTTGCGGTCGTGCCTTTACCTTTTGTTCCGGTGACGCCGATTATATTTTTGGTCGGCGTGAGAGCGCAGAAGAGGTTGAGCGGGCTCGTAATCTCTTTTCCGGCGCGGCGAGCTTTTTTAAGGGCGGGATCGCGGAGTGGCCAGCCTGGAGAGCGGAAGAGGATATCAAAGCGCCCCAGCCCCTTATTATAGGCGGATCCAGTCTGCCAGGAAATAGATAAATTTTTTATTTTTAGCGGCGGCAGGAGATTTTTCGGTCGCCGGTCGCAGATAGTAATTTTCAGCCGAGCCTTCTTCGTGTCGAGCCATTTTAAAAGGCCGGCATTTTCTAAGCCCAGGCCCAAAATGGCGATTCGCTTATTTTTCAATTTTTCTAAAGGGAACGCAGGCAACATATTTTTATTTTAACTCGCCCCAGTTATTTCCTTCCTTCTGATCGACGATCACGGGCACCCGCAGTTTGAGCGGATTTTCCATTATTTCCTGGATGACCCCGGCGTACTTTTCGATCTTATCTTCCTTTATTTCAAAAATCAATTCGTCGTGGACCTGGAGTAGCATCCGAATCTCATCTTCCTGCCCGTCGATTCGGGCGGCGATCTTAATCATCGCCAATTTGATGATGTCGGCGGCCGTTCCCTGGAGCGGAGTGTTGATAGCCATTCTTTCCGCTGCCTTGCGGACCATAGGGATAGTTGAGTCGAGTTCCGGAAGTAAGCGACGTCGGCCGAAAAGAGTAACGGCGTAGCCTTTAGCCCGTGCATCTTTAACAGAATCATCCATCAGTCGTTTCACGCCGGGGTAAGCGGCGAAATATTTTTTGATGAATTCTTGGGCGGCCGCGTAAGAGATGCCAGCGCCCTGGCTCAGGCCGTGCGGCCCCTGGCCATAAAGGATACCAAAATTGACGGCTTTAGCTTCACTCCGCATCCGCGGCGTAACCTTATCGAGCGGGACGCCGCCGATTGCCGCGGCGGTCGCGGCGTGGATGTCCTGGCCGGCGCAAAAAGCGGCAATCATCTTTTTGTCGCCGGACATATGGGCAGCTAGGCGCAGTTCGATCTGCGAATAATCGAAACCGACTAGCCGCCAGCCCTTATCAGTGATGAAAGCCGTCCTGACCTTTTGTCCTTCCTCCGTTTTGACCGGGATATTTTGTAAATTAGGGTCGTTTGAAGATAGTCTCCCAGTGGCCGCTACTGTCTGGTTGAAGTTAGTATGGATGCGGCCGGTATCCGGATTGATCATTTTTGGGAGAGCTTGGAGATAGGTACTTTGGAGTTTACTGAGTTCACGGTAATCTTGGATGAGGGCGATGATTGGGTGGTAGTTGTAAAGTTTGATTAGCTCATCTTCCGCCGTGGAGAAGCCAGTTTTCGTTTTCTTGATGCCAGTCGTTGGCATTTCCAGCCTGACAAACAGGATCTCCTTAAGCTGCTTGGTCGAATTGATGTTGAATTTTTCGCCGGCTAGCTCGCAAATTTCTTTTTCAAGAACGATCAGTTTGTTACCAACCCGTTTTTCTAGTCGCGAGAGAGTGGCGGCATCAATTTTGATGCCGTGATTTTCCATTTTTCCGAGCACCGGAATGAGGGGTAGCTCGATGTTTCGGAAGACGACATCCAGCTCGGCGGCCCGTAATCTTGGCCGGAGTGCGGCGGCTAGGCGATAGCTAAAATCCGCATCTTCACCGGCGGACAAGTTCAGTTTTTTGGGATCGATACCGTCCAGACCGAGAGAGAGTTGGGCTGGCGGGGCCGAGATGAGATCAGCTTTCGAGATCTTTTCAAAACCCAGTTCGGTAAAGGCCAGGGAAGAGAGATCATATTGTCGATTGGCCGGATCGAGTAGATAAGCAGCGATCATTGTGTCGAATTCCAAACCAACGAGCTCCCAGCCCGCTTTTTGGAGGAGACGCCAGATCAGTTTCAGGTTGTGGCCAGATTTTTTGACATTCGGATCGGCGAGAATGGGGCCAAGAGATGCCAGACGTCCCGGGGTGGTGGGTATAAAGTAGGCCTCGCCTTCTTTCCAGGAAAAACCGAGGCCGATTAGCGGACTGCGGAGCGGATTTGTTCCACTATATTCCGCTTCAAGCGAGAATGATTTGCGGGTTTTTAATTTTTTTAGGAAGGCGCGGAATTTCTTGTCATCATCAACGAGTTGGTAAGAGAATTTTTTAGCATTTCGCGCGAATTTTTCTTCCGCGTTAGACTGGGCGACAGGTTTTCCCGTCGGGACTATTTTTCCGCCCGCCGCTGTTTTAGCGGCGGAGATTTTAGACGCCTGCCAGCCGTTATTCATGCGGTCACGCAACTCTTTTACTTTAGCAAGCAGAGACCGGAATTCCAGTTCCTGAAAAATCTCCAAGACCGGCTCTAGCTTGAAGGAAGAAAATTGGACGTTATCTAGAGAAAATTCCAGCGGCACCTTCTTATCGATAGTGGCTAGACTCTGGCTTAGGTAGGCGTTATCTCGGCTGGCCAGGAGTAGTTCGGCAATACGAGGCTTGATCTTGGCGCTTCTCTTGGTGGCGGCCTTATAGACGCCGTCTAGATCGCCAAATTCGCCGATTAGTTCGCAGGCGGTCTTTTCACCGATGCCGCGGACGCCAGGGATGTTGTCGCTCGGATCGCCGCGTAGGGCCTTGTAATCGATGATCTGATCCGGCCGCAAGCCGTAGCGGGTCTGCACCTCCTCGGCGCCATATAAGACGCTCTCGGACAGGCCGCGGCTCATCGTATAGATCTTGGTCTGGCCGTCAATCAATTGGAGCGTATCAAGGTCGCCAGTGATGATTATCTTCTGGAGACTCTTTAGGCCGGCGGTCTTTTTGCAAATCGTGCCGATCAGATCATCCGCTTCGTAACCGCTAAGTTCAAAGATCGGGATATTGAAAGCCTGTGCGACGCGCTTAACAATAGGAATCTGTTCGTATAATTCATCGGGCGCTTTGACGCGAGTCGCCTTGTAATCGATATAGGCGTCATGGCGGAAAGTCGGACCGGCCATATCAAGCGTTAAGACGACGTATTCGGGCCGGAATTCATTTATGGCTTTGAGCAGGAAGGCGGTAAAGCCATAAACGGCGTTAACTAGAACGCCTTTTTTTGTCCGTAAACTCGGCGGCAGAGCGTGGAAACTGCGGTGGATAAGAGCGTTTCCGTCAACGATTATCAGTTTAGGCTGGGTTTTTGACATATTCCAATCTTATCATTTTTAGAGGGGAGGGGCAAAAGAGCGCGCTAGGGGATTATTTTAAAAAAAGGACCGTCTAGCAATTAAGTAGACGGTCTTTCCATACCTCATAAATATGGACAATCAAAATTTTAGGTTAGGTTTTTAAGACCTCCGGATTTGCTTGTCATATCGGGTATGGAAACTGAACCCTGCGTATCAATTGATTCGATATTAATTATCGAGGAGGTGCAGGGAAGAGTTGGTAAGATTTTTAAACAATTAAGGTCCCTTAGGAAACTAAGGATTTTTGATCTCATGTGAACTCCTTGGTTGTTTTGGTGTCTTACCACCATGCATGGAAAAAATAAAAAAGAACTTTTTAGCCCGCCTCGGAAACCGTCGTATTCACTTTACGCGATTCACCACTCTTAGGAGGTCAGGCTATTTGCCGATTGAAGGCTGGTCGGGTGTCGCCAGGTTTATGGTCGACTGGTCGGGTGTCGCCAGGTTTATGGTCGAACCGACTCACCTTGATTTTCCTCTCTTCATAATTGAGAGAACCGCTAGAGATGAGAGGAGCGCTCAGGGGCAGCACATCGGCGAAGGTAAAGAAAAAGCGTATTACACCTATCATATTTTCCTCCGTTGATGTTTGCTATCTTAGCACCATAAGTTTCATTGTCAAGAGCTCTGATTGTTGATAAGATATAGCTTATAAATTAAATAATATGAAAACGATCGGACTTTTTTTCGGCGGCCTCAGTAACGAGGCGGCGGTGTCGGTCATGTCAGCCAAGAATATCGTCAAGCATTTTGATTACCGGCGCTATCGTTTGGCCCTCATCTATTGGCACAAGAAGGACGGATTTTTTTATAAGATAGACAATATCGATAGTTTACGGCCGCGGCCGCGTCAGCGCATCGAGGTGGCTGACTTTTCCCATCTTTTTGATATTGCCCTGCTCATGACCCACGGGCGTTATGGCGAAGACGGTGTCTTGCAGGCGATCCTGGAGAGCCAGAAGAAAAAATATTGCGGTTGTGGCGTCCTGTCTTCCGCCCTGTGTATGGATAAGGCGGTATTTAAGAATATGCTGGCGGGGCGGGGTATCAGGCAGGTTCGTTATCAGGTATTAGATTTTAATCGCGTTTCCCCGGCCGGATTGGCGGCGGCGCGACGCGATATTATAAAGAGACTTCGTTTACCTGTTTATGTGAAGCCGGCGAACTCCGGCTCCTCCGTTGGCATTACGAAAGTCGAAAAGATTAAGGATTTAGATCAGGCGATACTGGTGGCGCGGCGTCACGACAGCAAGATTGTGGTAGAAGAGGGGCTGGTTAATCCAACCGAAGTAGAAGTCGGCGTTCTGGGTAACGATCAGCTGATTGTTTCTCGTCCCGGAGAACTTCGTCTGGTTAAAGATTTTTATGATTACGATGACAAATACAAACTGGGCGAGGCCCAGACCGTTGTGCCGGCTAAGATCAGCGTCGCGTCAGCCCGGGAGGTCAGGAAATTAGCTGCCGCTGTTTATCGCCTGGCTGACTGCCGCGGCTTTGCCCGAGTAGATTTTTTCATCTCCCGCGGTTGCGTCTATCTGAATGAAATTAATACTCTGCCCGGATTTACTGATATTTCTATGTTCCCTCTGGTCATGATGAACCAGGGAATGAGTTATCAGGAATTGATAAATAAGATAATATCATTAGCCAAATAATTATTTTGATAGAAAACAGCCTAGATGAGTCAGACTGTTTTTTCACCATCTTGGGGAGACAAATTTCTAACGGCATTATGCAGAAAATTTGGTGATCGTTTAATTTTCAAAAGTTGCGGACAAATAACAAAAAAGATCTGATTTTTACCAGATCTTTTTTATTGGTGGACCCTAAGGGGCTTGAACCCTTGACCTCCGGCTTGCAAAGCCGGCGCTCTAGCCAACTGAGCTAAGGGCCCGCTCTGGACCGTTACGGGTTTATATCTTAGCGCGGCTGATTATATTTGAGAAGGGGAGACAGAAGCCATCCCATTAATCCCGGGCCGCCACCGGTCATCGTGATTATGCCGACGAGGAGGAATAATCCGCCAATAATCTTGTAACCCAGGCGCGAACCGCCTTCTGCACCCAGTTTCTCTTCAAACCAGCCGATACGGCCGAAGTTATTCATGAACCATTCAGTCTTTATCACTAGGAGGGCGCCAATTGTGGTTATCAGTATGCCAAGGACGATAGCCATATTTTTATAGAAATTTTATCTTACGTAATTGAGGGGATTTTTTTTAGCCCCGCTGACCAAGACTTCGAAGTGGAGATGGGAGCCGGTGGATCGACCAGTGGAACCCATGGCGGCGATGTTTTCACCTTTTTCCACCTGGTCACCTTTTTTTACGAATAGTTTCGAGGCGTGGCCGTAACGGGTCTTGATGCCGCCGCCGTGATTGATGACGATGGTGTTGCCGTAACCGCCGTTATAACCACCGGAAGCTATTTCGACGACGCCGTCATCGGCGGCATAGATCGGTGTACCGACTTTATTGGCGATATCAACGCCGGTGTGCCGCCAGGAGAAGTATTGAGTAATGCGCGACCCGACCGTGGGCCAAGCCATCTTATCGCCGGTAACTTTGGCTGCCGGCGCCTGGATTAGGTCACGGATGGCAGAAATACCCGTATAATTGGTTTTTGGCCTGGCCGCTACTTGAGTCTGGGTAATCTGCGCCGCGCCCGGTAGCATGATTTTTTGGCCGGCTTTCAGGCCGTCCCCGAGATTATTGGCAGATGTGATTTTATCCGCTTCGATTGAGTAGACGGCAGCGATTTTGGACAAGGTGTCTCCCGACTTTACAGTGTATAAGATACCACTATAAGGCAGAATAGTTAAGCGGTCGCCGGGACGGATTAGACTGTAGGCGCTAAGATTATTTGCCCAGAGGATAGTGTTGACACTGACGCCGAAGCGGCGGGCGATAGAACTGGCGGTGTCGCCCGGTTGGACGGCATATTCGATTACCTCGGTTCTTTGGATGGGTGCCGAATTGCCGTTTTCATCATTATGCAAGCCGGCGGTGTCGGGTTTATAGACTAGGTCGCCGTTTATGTCAAAGGAAGGCAGATCATCTGGCCCGGAGTCTTCTTGAGTAAGATTGTCATCCTTTTCGACAGTCGCCGGATCGTCCAGATACTTTTCTTGGCCGGTGGCGAGCAGGCTCTCGAAACTCAAGGTTTCTTCGACCAATTCTTCCTGCGGTAACAGAAATTCTGAATCGGCGTAGATCAGATCAGCCATGACGGTTTGGGATATTTTAGCGCTTAGAGCGCTGGCTCGGCCCTGGTTTATTATATTGGCATAGACAAAGCCGGTCGTGAGAGCGAATAGGAAGACATAAGCCAATTTGTTGTTGATGAGTTCACGAATGGTGCGGGCGGCCAATTCGTTCTTTTTAAGTCGGAAGACGTTATAATATATTTTTACTAATATTTTATAAATAATGCCTCTAAAGAGCAAACGAAAAAAGCCGGAGAATATCCGGAACATTTGGAATAGGAGCTTCCCCCCGAAATGGAGAGATTTTATCGTTAGTAAGCCAATTTCAACTCCCAGTTTCTTGATTTGTTGCTTTAGGGTTTTACTGATATAGTTAGAGCAGGCTTAATAATATACTATCAATAAGGATATCTGACGTCAATTTGACAGCGGATAAAAAAATAATTATGTCGAATAAGAAGGTCGTGTTGATAATCCTGGATGGCTGGGGGATTGGCCCAGACGGCAAAGAAAATGCCGTCAAGAACGCCAAAAAAGATAATTGGGATAAGCTAATCGCTAAATATCCTCATTCTCAATTGGGGGCTAGCGGTTTGAGCGTTGGTCTGCCTGATGGTGTGATGGGTAATTCAGAAGTGGGCCATCTAAATATCGGGGCGGGGCGGATCGTTTATCAAGATCTGGTGAAGATTAATCGTGCCTGCGAGAATGGCGATCTTGCTTCTAATCCTGTTCTTCGTGAAGCTTTTTCGTCGGCGAAGGCCAGGGGGCGGAGTCTCCATTTTATTGGCCTGGTTTCCGATGCCGGCGTCCACGCCATGGATTCTCATCTATACAAATTATGTGATCTGGCGGCGGAGAACGGTTTGGAAAGAGTGTTCATACATGCCCTAACAGACGGACGGGATAGTGATCCCCGGAGTGGCGCCGGATACCTTAGCCGGCTTGAGGATCGCTTGAAACGATCAACCGGCATCCTCGCCTCGGTTATCGGGAGGTACTACGCGATGGATCGTGATCAGCGTTGGGAACGGATCAAGAAAGCTTATGATCTGTTTACGAGCGGAACCGGCCGGCCAGTTAAAGATATCATCGGCGCCGTCCGAACGGTTTATGGGGAGGGGATAACGGACGAATTCATGGAGCCGCTTGTCAGAGTCGATGCGGATGGTATTCCGGTTGGGCTTATCAAGCCCGACGACGTAGTGATCTGTTTTAATTTTCGGACGGAACGTTTGCGCGAGATAACGGAAGCACTGACTCAGGAAGATAAGCCGGAATTCGGCCTCAGGGTTCTTCCTCTCCATTATTATACTCTGACCAGTTACAATGACGATTATAAGGGAATTGGCGTCATTTTTGCCAAAGGTAAGATCCAGGAAACTTTAGGTGAGTTGATTGCTCGCGCCGGCTTGAAGCAACTTCGGCTGGCAGAAACTGAAAAGTATGCCCATGTCACCTTCTTTTTTTCCGGTGGCAATCAAGACGTTTTTCCCGGAGAGGAGAGGACACTAGTGCCTTCTCCAAAAATAGCCACTTATGATTTACAGCCTGAAATGAGCGCCTTTAAGATAAGAGATGAGGCGGTGGCAGCCCTGGGGAAACGAGAATTTTCTTTTATCTGCATGAATTTTGCTAACCCCGATATGGTCGGCCACACCGGTGTTTACCCGGCTATTGTGAAAGCCGTGGAAACCGTTGATGTTTGTTTGGGAGAGATAATCCCGGCTGCTCAGGACAATGGTTATGACGTAATTATTCTGGCCGACCACGGTAATGCTGAAAAAGCGGTTAATCCCGATGGAACCCCCAACACCGCTCATTCGTTGAATCCTGTCCCTTGTCTCTTGATTTCCCCGGGGCATGATAAGTTGGCCGATGGTATTCTGGCCGACGTGGCTCCCACCGTCTTGAGACTGATGGGTCTGCCGCAGCCGCCGGCGATGACTGGTAAAAGTCTGATTTGAGCGTGTAAAAAAAAGTCCTCCGTTTTAACGGAGGACTTTTTTCTATTCGACAATAAGCGGGAAAGGTTTTTTCCGGCCGTAAGGGCGCGGTCCGGTCCGGGCGCAATAATCGGAGAGATTATTTTTGAAATGGTCGGGACGGGCTTTCTGGACAAGTCCGGCCAGATGATAGGCCAGTGATAGGACTAGACCGGCGCCGGCACGGGGCGGAAGTTTTATCTCCCAGCGGTGGCCTGGTTGACCGAAATAACGATTAGGTTCTAGACTGATGACCAGCTCGCGGTCAGAGGGACAGATGAATTTGGCGTGTCGTGCTTGGCCGGTGGCATAGGCGCGCAGGCTGGAGTAGGGACCGAACAGCTCGTCGTCTTTTACCTTCAACATCTCTGCGATCGGTCGGAACCGATCGGGAAGGATGAAAGAATAATAATCATGTTTAGCAAATATCCGCGGCGTTTTGATAGTCGATAGATATTTTTTGATTATGGCGGGATTTTCTCGCGTACTACTCAGGATCATGCCCAGATAGGTGGAGAAGTTATAGGAATACGGCTCTGGAGATTTTTGGAAGATGAAGCAAGCGTTGGCCAGGCGGGCGCCGGTGGATGAAGCTTGGCAGGTAAGTAGTATCGTTTTCAGGCCAGCTTTTTTTGCTTCTCGGATTTCCCAGATTGAATCTTTTTCACCCGACGCAGAAATGATCACCGCTTCTCTGATAACCCCGTCCTTGATGAGAGGCCGGTATACTCTGAGCATGTCCATAAAGTTGCTCTCATCGGCGAAGAGCGTCGCTTGATTGGCAAAGAGCAGGCGGCCGGTATGATAAGCATTCACACTGCCGATGACGAAGCGCAATCGCCGATTTTTCAGTTGGAGACGGCGAGGTGGGTTTGTCTGGAAAAAATCCAAGCCACGGCTGACGATATCGCTCAGGTCGGGTATGGTTAACGCCGAGTTTTTTGGGGTGCGGGTTTTCATAATTTGCTTTATTTTATTGATATTTTCATTATAAGTCATCTTGATTTTAATTTCAATTTTTGTTACGATTGAGGGTGATTAAACCATTAAATCCTTATCTGTTTATGTCCGGACATTCCAAGTGGGCGACTACGCATCGCCAGAAAGAATTAGTGGATGCTAAGCGGGGCGCGGTCTTTACCAGGCTCGCCAACGTGATTACTATCGCGGCCAAAAGAGGCGGCGACCCGGCGGCAAATCCGTCTCTTCGCGCTGCCATCGATCGGGCTCGCGACGCTAGCATGCCTAAGGATAATATCGAGCGGGCAATCAAGAAAGGGACCGGCGAACTTGGTGGTGAGCAGGTAGAAGAACTTTATTATGAGGGGATCATCCCGCCTGGTATACAAGTGGTTGTCAAATGTCTGACCGACAATAAGAATCGGAGCGGTTCATCGGTGCGCCACCTCTTTACCAAGAACGTTGGCGCTTTCGGTGCCGTCATCTGGAATTTTAACCAGTTGGGCGTGATCCGCGTCTCAAGCGAAGATATTAAAGAAAAAAAACTCAGCCACGAAGCCTTGGAGCTTGAACTGATCGATCAGGATATCGTAGATTTTAAGAAAGAAGCGGAAGGTATCACCGTATATGTCGAGGTTAAAGATCTGCAGCGAGTGCGGGAATGGCTAGAACAGAAGGGGCTCAAGCCGGCGAGCGCCGAAATCGAGTACGTGGCTAAAGATACTATTGATCTTGATCCGGCCAATCAGGAAAAGATCGAGAAATTCTTTGAGGAGCTCGAGAATAACGAAGATGTGAGTGATTATTATACCAATATAAATGGTTAAGATAATCTTAGGTCTTGACCCTGGTTTGGCTGACACCGGTTACGGTATCATTAAGGTAGACGGGGCCAAGTTAACCTGCCTGGCTTACGGTTCAATCAAGACCGCCCCCGGTACGAGCCTGGCGGAGCGGCTTGAAGTTCTTCATCTCACCCTTGATGCCATCATTAAGAAATATCGGCCCGACATCGCCGGTCTAGAACAGCTTTTTTTCAACAAAAATGTCAGTTCCGCTCTGGCTGTCGGCCAGGCGCGGGGCGTGTCACTGCTTACTCTCCGAGAAAATAAGCTCGACGTCCACGATTTTACTCCGGGACAGGTCAAACAGGCGGTCTGCGCCTACGGCCAAGCCTCGAAACGTCAGGTGCAGAAGATGGTCAAGTTGATCCTTAATCTAAAAGAGATTCCTAAGCCCGATGACGC
>CAZLGE010000016.1:0-14755 GCA_964559375.1 uncultured Gammaproteobacteria bacterium
CCGGCTAATATCATACTAGCCGATAAGTTCTGTAAAATATTTGACGGTTTTTCGATCGGTTCCAATGATTTGACGCAGTTAACCCTGGGTATTGACCGTGACTCTGGTGGTACCCTGGTCGTAGCAGGTGTAGCTAACGAGAAGAATGAAGCGGTGCGTGAACTTATCCGTCAACTAATCAGGACAGCTAAAAAAAATCGACGTAAGGTCGGAATCTGCGGCCAGGCACCTAGCGACTTTCCAGACTTTTCCGCCTGGTTGGTTGAAGAGGGTATTGATAGTATTTCGCTCATTCCTGACACTGTTGTCCCGACTACTCTAGTGATCCTGGAGAAGGAAAAGGAAATTCGGCGCAGCCGAGGATTTCTAAGTCTGTTTTTCTAAAGTCCCGAAAATAAAAAAATACTCCCTGAATAAGGAGTATTTTTTATTTAGCTGTTTTATTGATTACTCGATGACAACGATTGAGGCAGTTTTGACGCCGAACTTCACGGCGGCTTTACGCTCTTTCATCCAGACGTCGACTCGATTAGGATGCTTCTTGTTCATGCGATCGCGCACGATGAAGACACGCTCCCCAAAAAGCTCGGGAATCTGGACCTTAGTGCCGAATTTCAAAAAATTAGCAGCGATGGTATCTTCCTGGCCATGTTCGCAGACATTGAAGCCGTTAGCGGTGATACAGGGTGAATCGTCTGTCTGGGCGGCTTCGGAATTATAAGCGGTAATGACATGGATGCTGGTTCGCAGAATTTTTGCGGCTGGCGTGGGACTGTCGGGCTCCTCTAGTATAGCCGGAGCAGGCGGCGTTTCGGTAATAGGCTCGGCCTCGTCCGCCAGAACGACAGTGGCGGCTAGCTGTGCCGTATCCTGTTTTGTAGCGGTCTCAGGGGTGTTTTCTCTGATAAGAGGCGAGTTTACCACAATCAAATCATTTTCCACAGCTTGATCTTTTGCCTGATTAACAGCCGCTTCCGCCAAGGCTGGAGCGAAGAACAGGGTGAATTGAAAAATACAGCTGATTATAACAAGAAGAACCAGATTTTCCCGGCTACTAAGGGGGACAACCTCTTCTTTTATTAGGCGAATTAGTCTCATATAGAATCTAATATTAGCTAAATTAAAAAATCCCTACTCTATCATACAAGCGATGATATCCAAGCAGGGATTTTCTTAACTGCTTACCTTAGCACGTGGGGGATAAAATGTCAATAAGTGGTTGGGGATAATATGTTGACTATTAATCTAAAAAATGATATTATAATTTGATATCTAAAGGGGGATTTAAAAAGAAATTCTTTAACATAATCATCATATAAGGAGATAAATAATGAAAAAATCATTATTCATATTGTTCATTCTTGGTTTATTCGGCCTGTATCTGACTGGATGTTATTCCAGCAAATACGGAACTCTCCAGGCCGACCGTCAGGTCGATGTCTTGGAAGAAGAAATAAAAATAGTTGCCGATGAGTTTGAGGATCTGGGTGACAGAGAGAAATCTCCCTTAGTCCAGGAGCAACTCACGGCTGCTCGGCAGAGATTAGATAGCCTGATTAAAGCAAAGGACCTCATTGTTTGGGAATTTGCCACCAGCCGGGACGTCCCTAGGGAGATGTCCTGTATCGAGAAGGAAGCTAGATTGAGAGCAAACCACATCAGGCGGGAAGAGCTGGTAATCAATAAGATAGAATCTAATCTCTCAAGCATCCGTTCGGATCTTGGCTATAAGGTCATTTTAGATAACGCCTACAGCCAACCGATTACCTTCGCCATGCATCCGGTGGATGGCGGAGAGAAGGTAAGCGTCAACGTGGACGCTAGAAGCCGGGATGTGGTTTACCTGTTGCCCGGCTTGTATGAAGTAGTCTTCATGCACGGTGGACGTCCGGTGGGCAAATCAGTCCGCATGAAGATTGATGGGCAGGTCCATCGTTATCAAGGTGAAGAGTGTTTTGGCTTTGCCTTCATGCCTATTAGATAACTATCAAAACAAAAGGAGCATCAAATGGTGCTCCCTTTTTTATAGACTATTATTGGATATTTTACCCGCCGCTCGTGCCGCCCTGGAGGCCACCGCCGGTTGCGCTGAAGGGCAGGGCACGGAAGATGAAGTAGGTAATCGCCCAAGCGGCCAAGACGATAATCAAGCCGATGATTGAGTTTTTAATCGTCTCCTGCGCCTTTTTGATGGTCTCTTCGTTGCCGCCAGAATTCATCCAGCGAAAACCGGCTAGAACTATCAAGATGATGAATGTGATGCCGATTAGTCCCAGGAAGCCGCGGATCAACATAGCGACCACATAACCGATCGACACGTCGGTAAAGCCGGCCTCCGGTCTAACGCTTTCAGTAAAATTGCTAGCGGTTTTAGCGTCGATCAGTTGGGCGGCAGCCGGACCGGCCGCTAAGAAAAAGAAGATGATTGTCGCGGTAAATTTTCTGATAGTTTTCATATAAGCTTGTTTACGAGCCGAGTATAAATTTTTCTAGCAGTAATCTCCAGATCGCCCAGGCTGATAAAGTTATAATCAGACCGATGATTGCTCGGCGGATATAATTCTGTGCTTTTTCCACCTTCTGCTCGTTACCCTCAGCTGTCATCCATTCGTAACCGCCAATCACAATAAGGATGATGAACACGCCACCAAGTAGACTCAGCGCGGCTCTGATTATCGTACCAATCACGATTGAGAGCTCTGGTTGCCCGTAGCGGCCGGGACCTTCGGCGACGGCCCGCAGTCGGCCCAGGGCTGATTGGGCGTCGGGCGTGCTGGTAGCCTGGGCGAAGACTAGGTAAGGGAGGACTAAAAGTGCGGTTAGAGCTAGCAGCAGGAAGAATGATTGAAGATTTTTTTTCATATTATTTCACAAGTATTTCGATGAAGAAGCAGTTGATATTTCGATGAAGAAGTAGCTGAGGGCGTAGGCGCCGACCACGATTATAAGCCCGATGATCGCTTGTTTTATCGTTCCCTTGGCCCGATCTATAGACTGTTCGTTGCCGCCGGCGGTCATCCAACGGATGCCGCTGTAGAGTATCATGGCCAAGAAGATGATGCCCAGAAGGTAGAGAATAATATAAATGACGTCTGAGGCTGCTGATACTAGATCGTTTTTGGGGGTGGTGTCGTAACCAGCCTCACCGGCCGTATCGGTTAACACTTTTCCGAAAGCATCGCCCAGCCCTGGCTTGTCCTGGGCCAGTGCCGAGGCAGAAAGAGCGGCCGTTATGGAAAGGATGAAGAACGCGGCGGTCAGTCTTTTGAGTAATTTTTTCATATTTCCTACACGATTCCTTGGGTAAAGTAGCGGATTACGAAGTAACTGACGGCGTAAGCCCCAACGATGACGATGAGGCCGCTAATTGCCGCCATAATGATCTGCTTGGCCCGTTCAGCTTTCTGTTCGTTGCCCTGGGCTGTCATCCAGGTTATACCGCCGTAGATGATTAGTCCCAGAAAAAGAACTCCAAGCCATGACAAGACTTGGGTTACGATTTTGGCGGCCATTCCTTCGGGCTGGATAGCTTTTAAGTCGGGAGTATAGCCGGCGGAATCGGCCGTCTTTGTCAGCCCGCTTGACGAAGCGAAGTCATAGCTTTGCGCACCAGCCCAAAATGGAGCTGACAGAGCGGCTAGTAGCCAGGCGGCGAAAATGATTTTTTTTAGAGATTTCATCATTCGATGAACTGGTTACCCAGGAAGACCGTGATGGCGTAAGCGGAAAAAACGATTACGATGCCTATCGCGGCGTTTACCAGGAGGTCCTTAGCTTTAGTGATTGCCTGTTCGTTGCCGCCGGCTGTCATCCACATTATTCCGGCATATATCATCAGGCCGAGAAAGAGGACGCCGATAAGCGATAAGACCAGGCCGATTATTTGGCCGGCTTTGGTCGCCAGGAAGCTGGAGTCGATATTGTCGCCAGTTTGATCTTGAAAAGCGCCGATCTTGTTGGCAGTCGTGTTCAAGCCTTTTAAGGCGTCGGTCACGTTTTGTGCCCCGGCCGCTAGTGGGCTGAGAATACCGAAAGCCAGGGCAGACATGATCACTAAAGAAGAAAACAGCCGCCAAGAGGAAATGAAAGAAATGTTCTTGGACATAAAATATTACATTCGCCAAGATTAATTATCACTGCCGCAATGGCAAACCAGTCGGTTTGTCCCGGCGGCAGTGATTCCCATAAGAACATGAGAACCACTTGACTACATAGCTATGCGTTAGACGTTTGTTGCTTTGCTGAGAGCAGTGATAACATAACTCGCAATCGCCCAAGACGCTAAAATAATGACTAAGCCGATAACACCGGCGGCCAAAAGTTTTCGGGCCTCGCTTGACTTTTCTTCGTTACCTCCGGCGGTCATCCATTTGAAGCCGCCAAACAGGATGATGGCAACGGCAATCACGCCGAGGAAACCGAGGGCGACATTGATGATGCGACCGATAATCGCGCGCGGATCGGAATTGGAAAGGGTATTATTTAAGCCGTTTTGAACCTGATTCAGACCAAAATCAGCGGTCTGGGCCGAGGCCGGTAGAGCCAAGAAAGGTAATACCAGGAAAGCCATGATGGCTAAGGAAATCAAGTGTTTGGAAATTTTTTTCATATTTTCACCACCTTTCTAGTTTTGTTTTTATTTTTATAGCTTTAATCTTAGCACATAATTTTAAAGAAGACAAATAACTTTGTCTATGGTAAGATGTAGATATAGTCGCTACAGTTAGCCAATTTATGATTAAGCAGTTTCTGAAAATAAAACCGCACCTATTTTTTTGGATATTTTTCTATATTTTTTTATTTGTTCTGGTACTTAACAATTCCTATAGTTATCTGGATCCAGATTTAGGTTGGCATCTAAGAGTTGGAGAGGAAATTTCTTTGAGCGGACAGGTGCCATCAGATAATCTATACAATTATACTTATACTGGTTCCTGGGTAGATCACGAATGGCTGGCTAATCTTTGGTTGTACCGCGCCTATTCAGCTTGGGGATACCAAGTGGTTTCCGCCTTTTTTGCCCTTCTGGTCATCGCTATCCTGGTATTATTGAATATCCGAACGCAGCGTCGTTGGCAATTGGTGCCGCCCAGCCTGATTGTCGCGCTCCAAACTCTGGGGGTGATGGCTGCTCTACCCAGCCTGGGTGTTCGTTTGCAGGAATTTGGGCTAGTTTTTCTGTTTATTATTTTGTTAATCATGGAAGCTTATGAACGACGTCGCGATTGGCGCCTACCAGCACTTTTGCCAGTAGTATTTTATTTTTGGGCCTCTCTTCACGCTAGTTTCTTGCTTGGCCTCTTTCTGCTGGTCGCCTGGCTGATGGTGAAGGCGACGGGAGGATGGCTACGCAGAACTAGATTCCGGGCCTGGTTAAGTGACGACGAGATATCGTCTCGCGACTTGGCCATATTTTCCATCGGGGCGGCGGCGGCGCTGATTGTCACCCTGCTTACGCCCTATCGCCTGGAACTTTACGCTTTTTTGGGTGGCTACAGCGATAATTTTTATCAGATGCACATCCGGGAGTGGCTGTCCCAGCATATCTTTCCTCTCCAATACCGGCAGCTTTTCTATATGGCTATTGCCGCTAGTCTGGCCGGGCTTTACCTTTATCAGGTCCGCCTGCGAAGGGTAAAGATTTCCCTTTGGGATTTTTTTTTACTGCTCCTTTTTCTTTTTTTGGCTTGGCGGTCACGGCGTCATTTTCCTCTCTTCCTGATTGCGACCTTCCCCTTTTTAATCTCAGCCGGTAGCGTGCTTTTTTTGGAGGCTACTAATCGCCCGGTTCGGTCCTGGCCACGTTGGTTAAAAGCGTATATCCTGGTGGCTCTGATTCTTATCAGCGGTTCGCTTCTGCTCCAGTCTAGGCTGACCGCCGATCCGTTCCGGTCGCATTGTCAGAGCTATCCCTGCGGTGCCGCTGATTTTTTAGAATCCAAGCCGGAGTATGCGAAGAAGCGGCTCTTTAATGATTACGGTTGGGGTGGGTATCTTATTTGGCGCCTCCCTGATAGGCAGTTATTCATTGACGGGCGCTTGCCGCAGGCCGAGTTCGGTGGACATACTTTTTTGGAAGAATATTATGAATTTTATAAAGAAGGTGCCGATATCGCGGCGAAACTGGATGAGCATGATATCGGCCTCGTCCTGATCACGGCTCAGGACCGGCCAGTCTCGCTTAGAGCCTGGGAAAAGTTTTTCTTCCAGATCAGCGAAGAAGAGCTTGTCCCCCAGAATTATCTTCGTGATTACCTGGAATCAGCAGATTGGACAGTTGTCTATGCCGATGAGACGGCGAAAATTTATGCGCGATCTAAATAAAAAATAAGAAGCTATGTTGATCGAATTTTGCCTGCCAGTCAGGAATGAAGAGAAAATTTTAGCACAAAATGCTAAGCGTCTCCATAATTTTATAGAGGAGTCGGCGCCGGATTACTCTTGGCGGATTGTAATCATCGTTAACGGGTCCGATGATTCTTCGGCTGCTATCGCCCGCCAGCTGGAAGAAACGGGCGATGGACGATTTAAAGCAAAATATCTGGTCAGCGGAGGCAAGGGGTTGGCTCTCAAGGAATATTTTCGGGAGAGTGCCGCCGATATTTTAGTCTTTATGGATATTGACCTGGCGGTTTCCTTGGATAATTTGCCGGCGCTTATTAGCCCCGTGTGCAGCGGGGATTATGAATTAGTGATCGGCTCACGTCTGATGTCTGCCTCACATACTGATCGGGCGCTTTGGCGAAGTCTGACTTCTCGCTGCTATAATCTTTTGTCACGCTTAGTGCTTCGCCACAGATTTAGCGATTTGCAGTGCGGATTCAAGGCGATGCGCCGGTCGCTCTTTGTCAGTTTGCAACCTTGGTTGGTCGACAACTTTTGGTTTTTTGATACGGAGCTGGTCGTTTCGGCGGTGTATGGAAAGCGCGCGGTCAAGGAAATACCCGTCAACTGGCAGGAAAATCGTTATGATGAGAGAAAAAGCAAGATTCGTATTATCCATGATGTCTGGCCGTTTGTCCAGAATGTCTTTCGGTTCCGCCGGCGTCTGCGGACCTTTAAATATCCCGATAATGTCTGAGGCTGATCTATCGCTCCTCCTTCGCGACGGTCCAGCGTTTTATTATCAGATGTTTTCATCATAAAAATAGCCCCCGATGACGGGGGCTTATTTATAGAGTAAATGTCTTTGGCGCTGTGTCTTTATTAGGGCAGATACTTGCGGCGCTCCTGCTGCTCCGTCAGTTCTTTCTTTTTCTGCGGTATCGTTCTCAGGTCGCGTAGGATCATAATCAGCCAGATCAGCATGATGATAAACCACAGGCCCAACCAGAAGCGGGCGGAGAAGAAAGGCACCTGTTCATAGTTGAAGAATAAGAACATGAGTCCGATTAAGATGTTGGTCGCGCCGAAAGCGTAAAGACGCTTGAATAATCCACGATACAGTCCTGGACGGATCTTTAACAGGGCAAAAATGACAGTCGCTGCCGTCAAGGATATTAAAAGGCCGATGAAGCCATTCCAGGCAGTAGATGTGAGCGCTTCTGGCTGTAGGTTGAACCAATAGTTGATCGTCGTTAGGTTAGACATAATTATAATTTTGTTAAAATAAGCCCGAAGTGATAGGGGCCGGCGGGAAATTCTTCGCGCAGATCGAGGCCGATTTTCGGGGCGGCGGACTTAAGCGCTTCTAAGTTGACGCGTTTTTCTGGAGCCGGACCGAGTGGCAGATCAGCCGCTTTCCACTCTACAATCAGTAGGCGTCCGCCGCGTTTGAGCAGACGAACGGCTTCGCGTAGTATCTCGACCTTCTTCTCCGACTGATGGAGAACGTTGATTAGTAAAGCCGAGTCTAGGCTGCTTGTCTCGATCTTAGCGGCTCTGAATACTTCTAGATTGCTCCAGATGGGGATGATTTGCGGCAAATTCTCTTTTTTGGCTTCACGGCCTATTTCTTCAAGTGTCGGTTTAAGGATGTCTACGGCATAGACTCGGCCCTCTCGTCCGACTAGCCGGGCTAAAGGATAGACGAAGAAACCGAAGTTGCCGCAGCCGAGTTCGGCGACATGCTGGCGAGCGCTGATATCAATCTTAGCCAATATGGCCGGGATGTCAAATAAGGAGTTTTTTTTTATTTCTGGCATATGTTTTATTCGACAAGTATTTGTCTGACTTCGGTTCGGGCACGGCTATATTTTTTTTTGGCGGTAATTGTCAGGGTGTTTACCCCCTTTTTTAAATTGATTGTCTGGGAAAAGCTGCCTCGATCGTTATTTAGGACGACGGCATCATTTATCCGGACCTCCGCTTCGGCTTCGGTCTGGCCAGTGATAGTGAAAGAATTTTCCTTGATCAATAGATTTCCGGCCGGCTGCGTGATTGTAAGCTCGGGTGGCATGATAACCTTCTTCGAATAAAAGATGAGGTAAAGCAGACAGGCTAAGACGGCGGCGGCCAAAAGGATGTTACGAACAAGACGGGGGAAGATGATGAATTTATTCTTCTTGACTATTTTTTGTGAGAACGGGTCATCCTCACTGCTGTTGTCCGCGAAGGCGGCCGCTTCTTCTTTTATGTTCTTAGATTTGAATCCTAGGCGGGAAGCGTATTTTTTCAGGAAACTTTTGCCATAGAGGCCGGAGGGGAGGCGGTCGTAGCGCTCTTCTTCTAGCGCTTCCAAATATTCACGACGGATGCCTAGAGATTTTGCCACCTCTTCGATCTTTAGGTTCTTAGCCAAGCGGGCTTGACGCAATCTCTCACCCAGAGTTTCTTCCCGCGGCAGCCTTTTCGGTGTAAAGTTGGTCATGGATTTATTTATTGGGGAGTGGTCGAGCTGGTAGTCATAGTGGTTGGTTTTTTGATGCTACCGTCCCAGCTTAGTCCGAGAGAAGCCATAACCCCCTTTATCAAGAGGTAACTGCCGAAGACGATAAGCAGACCGATGGCGGCGGCGACCATAGTTTTTTTGGCTTTAGCGACTTTTTCACTTGAGCCGCCAGATACGAGCATCATTTGCCCGCCGAAGATGAACATTGCGAGGGTCAGAGAACCGACGAGGCCCAAGATGATCTTGGATATGCGGATGGCTAGAAGGATAAAGTCGTTCAACTCGTAACTGCCGGTCTCATAGCGGGGATTTGCGGTGTCGACTATCGGCATCTGCGCCTGGGCGGCGCCTAGCGCCCAGCTGCTGGCCAGGAATATGACGGTGAGTAACAAGCTGGCGATAAGATTTTTCTTTTTCATAGCTATTGTATAGTCTGTTGAATTTTAGCGGCAGCATTATTAATGACTTCTTGGAGTCTTTCTCCAGACGTCAACACCGTCTTCTCGATCATTTCTTGAATCGCAGCTTCCGTCGCTAGAATATTTTTGCCTTTATACCAACTTTTAGCGGTTAAGACCTGATCAGTAAAGACGCCAATCTCATCATCGGTCCGTTGGCTAGCGACGAGTGAGCGCAGTGCAGTCGGGCGCTTAGTTTTTTCCAGATAACTTTTAGCTTGCTCTTCCTTGACCATAAATTGGATAAAATTCCAGGCTTCATTTTGGTGCTCGCTCTTCTTCGACACGACCTCCACCCAATAGTTGGCAAAATTGATGTTAGTCGGAGGGGTGCCCTCTATCTGTGGCAGTTTAGCAACCGAGAAGTTTAATTTTGGCGCTTGGGCCTTGATCGTCGACAGGTCATAAGAATAGCTGAACATGATAGCCAGGTTTCCACTCATGAACATCTCCAGAGAATTAGGCAGTTCATCATTCCAAGTATATGACTCTTTGGTCGGATTAGCGAAGTCGGTATAGAAACGTAGGGCCTCGAGACCTGGATTATAATTGTTATCACGGCTGGCCAGAGGAACGACATTGAAGGTAACCTGGTTTTGGTCCATCATAACCGCGCCATTTTGCATCATAAGCACCGACAGGATATCGTTAAAGCGGTTAATATTGTTTCCGCCTCCCAGAGCGACGCCAGCCTGGATAATCCCGCCCTTAGGATCCTGTTTGGTCAGCTTTTTCACATCCTGAAGAAACTCTTTGTTCCAAAACTGTGGCGGTTGGCTGATACCGGCATTATTGAAGAGGTCTCGATTGTAATACATCGCAAGCGTATCCACTGAAAGCGGCAGTCCGTAGACTAATCCGTCATCGAGTATGACGTCATAGCTCACGGCGTCGACGAAATTGTCTTTTAGCGCCTTAAGTGTTATGCTCGGCGTTGTCCGGAGTTCCGGTATCACTTCTTTTTTCACGGTCCCCTTTACTGCCGGGTAGGCCATTGTGGTCGACTCCGGCATCGGCGTCAGTTTCGATTGATATTTTTTTACCCAAGTATTATGGATAGAAAAAATGTCTGGGCCCCGGTCTTCGGCTAGAGCGTTGAGTAATTCCGCTTCGTATTCTTCAAAACGTAGTTTCCGGTATTCGATGTTTACGAAAGGATGCAAAGCTTTGTATTTGGTAATGATATCATCGAAGGCGTCGCGGCCGTCAAAAACACGCCAATAAGTTAGAGTCACCGGCTGCATCGCCTCTTCCGTGTCTTTGTTGGTTAGCTTGCAACCAAAACCAGCAGTCATTAGAAATACTGCCAGGAGAGACAGAATAAATATTTTTTTGGACATAGCGGATCGTTGGGCCCGCCCCAAGGAGGCAGGCGGATTAGAAAATCACTTTATGACTTCATTATAGCAAAAGCGCCTGATTATTCCAATTGCGGACGGCCGGGTAAGGCTCTGACGGCGATGGTTCAAATTTTTTGCTTGGCATAAAATTGAAAGCTGCCTTTTTAGGCAGCTTTCCAGTTATCATTCCAGCGCTGAAAATACATTAAAAATTCTTTGAATAGGGCCGTTCATTCAGGGGCGCTATTTTTTGATTTCATCCAGCTTGACACTCAGCAGTTTACTGACTCCGTCCGACTCCATAGTTACGCCGTAGAGAATGTTGGCTTGGCGCATGCAGGCGCGGTTGTGAGTGATAACTATGAATTGGGTCCGATTAGATAGATCATCCAATATTTTGGCTAAGCGCTGAGAATTAGCTTCATCCAGGGCGGCGTCCACTTCGTCCAGGACGACAAAAGGAGAGGGGTTGGCGCTGATGATGGCGCAGATGAGAGCGATTGCCGTGAGCGCCCTTTCACCTCCGGAAAGCATGGTAACGGTCTGGATCTTCTTACCTGGCGGCGTCGCTTGGATATCGATACCGACCAGACCAGCGGCATTATTTTTCTTAAGGGAGCGGAGGCGTTTTAGTCGGGTGTCCGCCTCATCTTTAATTAACTCCTCGGCCGGAGTCAGGCCCGCTATTTCTTTAGTCGGGTCACCGCCATTTTTGACGCTTTCCTTCTCTTGATCATTAATCATGATCTTGCCGATTCGGGCCGTTCCGCCGTTAAAGAGGATTTTGAAATATTCATTGAATTTTTCCGATATTACCTTGAATTCGGCATCAAAGCGGCTCTTGATGTTTTTATCGAGTTCTTCAATCACCTGCTCCAAAGATTCGATGGTGCGGCTGAGATCAGATGTCTGGGTGCTCAAGAAGTCAAAGCGTTCTTTTGTCTCTAGGTACTCTTTTTCGGTTTCTGGGTCGATACCCCCGATTTGTTCCAGCTGGTTTTTAGCGCTAGTGATGTCTTTCTGCAGCCTGTCTAGATCGATATCTGTTTTTTCGGCGGGAAAATCTTTAACTTCTTGGATTGCTATCGCGTCACGGCGGATGTTCGCCTCGAGATCCTCCAGCCTCGTTTCTTCTCGCGCCGCCTCGACTTGCCAGATGTTTAATTCGCGTCCTATAGCACTTATCGTCTCCTGTTCCGTCTGGATGTCCTGCTGACAGCGATACATTTGCGCTTTCTCTTTCTCCTGTCCGCGATTCAGCTCCTCGCGGTCGATTTCCAGCGCCCGCATTTTCTCTTCTATCTCCGTCAGACGTTTTTCCGCTTCGGTCCGGGCCGCGGCTAGGGCGCTATCGTCCAGAGGTTCGGAGTTTTTAGTGATTTTTTCTCCGATGACTGAGATCTCTTGCTTTAAGCCCTCGATCTTCTCGGCCGCCAGCCTCAGCCGTTCGCCTAGCGCTGCCAGTCGTAGACGTTCTTCGTTGAGGCGATCGACGGCCGTCTGTTTTTTTTCGGTAAGAGTGATGATTTCCGACTGGATTTCTTTGATTCGTCGCCAATCTTCACCGCTCAATTCGCGGGCCCTTTTTTGCCAATCAGACTTGATCGTCTTTATCATCTGTCGTATCTTTTCGAGATCTTCTTGAGAGGCTAGTTCGTCCAGGCGGGCCAAGAATTCTTCGATAAAACGGCTTATCTTTTTATTTTGATCTTCGGGAGCGTCGCCGCGGCTTAAATTTTTGTTTAGTTCGATCAACTCCTTATTCAAGGTATCGAGGCGCCCCTGCACTCCAGCCAGCTCCGTTTCCCGGCGCGCCTTCTCTTCATCCGCCGAGGCACTCGATAGGTTTTCTAGTTCGCGACTGGCGCTTTTCAGGCTCGTTTCTAGCTCTTCTTTTTTAGTTTCCAGCCAGGAGAGATCGAATTTTCCGCGTGATTCTAGCTGGATTGTATTTTCAGCCTGAAGACGGGCTAACTGCCGGAGATGTTGGTTTTTCTGGACAGAGAGTGACTGGATTTTTTCTTGTATGACGTCCATCTCAGGCCGGTTATCCTTCAATCTGATCTTATCCAGTTCTTCGTTCAACTTAGTCAGTATTTTTTCTCGTTCGCGTTTCACTTTTTCTTTGGCCAAAAAACGGTTGTTATGATCGCTAAGCTTTAGGCTACTGTCGTGCCAGAGATGACCATAGTAGCGGAGTTGCTTAAGCCGCAATTCTTGTTCGATCTCGCTCCGCCGTTTAAGTTTTTCCACGCTGCGAGTGAGACTTCTAAGCCGGGGACGGATTTCGGCAAGCAGCATGTCTACCTGTTGTAGATTGGCGTAGCTGTTTTCCAGCTTGTTGAGAGCGGAATCGCGTTTGATCTGAAATTGTTTGACACCAGTGGCCTCATCGAAAAAATCCTTGCGTTCAGCGGCGGAGGTGCTTAAAAAATTTTCGACCATACCTTGGCCGATGACGCTGTAGGTTTTCTGACCGAAGTTGGCTTTAGCCAGGAGCATCTGGATATCGCTCAAGCGGACGCGGCTCCCATTCAAAAGATATTCGCTCTCACCACTACGATAGAGGCGGCGAGTGATTACGATTTCAGGCGAACTCAGGATCATCTGGTCCAGATCTTTTTCCGTTCCGATATTTTCCGGACCAACAGCCTTAGCATTACCGCCCGCGCTATTGTTCAGATACAAAGCGACCTCCGCCAGGCCGAGGCGCTGTTTTTGATCGGAGCCTGAAAAGATGACATCTTCACTTTTTTTGCCGCGCAGAGTTTTCAGACTCTGTTCGCCGAGAGCCCAGCGGATCGCATCGGCGACATTGGATTTTCCTGATCCGTTGGGGCCGACTATAGCTGTCAGTCCCCGTTTTTCGCCGCCGACCAGGCCAGGGAAGATCAGTTTATTTTTGTTAGCGAAAGATTTGAATCCCTGAATTTCCAGTTTTTCTAAAAACATAGCTTATTTTAGATAGATTTTCTTGCTTAATTTCTGTATACTTATATAATGATAGACAATATCAAGAAAAAAGTAAAAAGATGATCATTTCTCTGAGCGGGGCTCACGGCTCCGGGAAAAGTACGATTGCCCAGATGCTTGCCGATAAGCTCGGTTGGCCCCGTTATTATATCGGTGGGCTACGCCGCGAAGCGGCTAAGAAGCGCGGGTTGACACTTGCTGAATATAATGCTCTGGGCGAGAAGGATGAAGCTACTGATCGCGAGGTTGATGAATACCAAAAGGAATTGGGACGTGCCAGCGATAATTTTGTCATTGAAGGGAGGACTTCTTGGTATTTTATTCCTCAGTCCCTAAAAATCTATCTGGATGTCAGTCAGGAAGAGGGGTATAAGAGAATTTTTGGCCACCTTCAGCAAAAAAATGACAGAAATGAGGATAAAAATCTACTAAGCCCGGAAGATGTAAAAAAGAGTTCGGAGGCCAGGATGGAAAGCGACCGCCGGCGTTATCAGAAATACTACGGCATCGATGTCCATGACCTGAGCCATTATGATTTTTACCTGGATACGACCAAATTGACGCCGGCTGAGGTCTTCCAGATTGTTTATGACTGGGTTATCCAGTCGTTGGGTAGGGCCAGCGCTGATTTAACTGATCGCCTTGACAATAAGAAAAATTAATTATAGTATTAGACCAGATTTTCTCAATATTAAATAGCATTGAAACGGGACCGCCGGTCTCGTTTGTGGATTAAACATATGGTTGAGACCAAACTAGAACTGAAACCGGGCATGACGGTCAGGGTATATCAGAAGATCAAAGAGCCGAACTCCAAGGGCGAAGAGAAAGAAAGAGTCCAGTATTTTGAGGGCTTGATCATCGCTCGCAAACACAACAAAGAGAAAGGAGCAACAATTACCGTCCGCAAGGTATCGGAGGGGATTGGTGTGGAGAAGATATTTCCCCTGCATCTGCCGACCATTACCAAGATCGAGATCAAAAAACAGGCTGCCGTTCGGCGCGCTAAACTTTATTATCTGCGGGATGGCTATAAGAAGAAATTGAAAGAGAAGATCGTTAAGTAAGCGATCTCCTTAGTCCGGGCGAATGGTGAAACTGGTAGACACGCAAGCTTGAGGGGCTTGTGGCCGCAAGGCTGTGGAGGTTCGAGT
>CAZLGE010000017.1:0-13912 GCA_964559375.1 uncultured Gammaproteobacteria bacterium
AACGGGGGCGGATAGTTCTGTTTCTTCATCTCGGGCCCGATGACGCCGCCGACGCTTTAGCTGTCGCCTTAGCAGCTGTAAATTCCCGTCTATGTCCAAAAAGTTGAAAATTGTCCAAGTCGCTTCCGAGGTGGCGCCTTTTTCCAAGACTGGCGGCTTAGGAGATGTGGCGCGCAGCCTGCCTAAGGCGCTTAAACGTCTGGGGCATGAAGTCATTATCATCACGCCTTTTTACGGCCGGCTCATTGATCAGCAGGAATATAAGTTGCAACCAGTAGCGACCGATGTCAATCTGAGTTTGAACTCGGAAGAGCAAGTGACGGTGAATTATTGGCGCGGCTACCTGATGGACGACCTGCCCGTCTATTTTATCGAGTGTAAAAAATACTTTTCCAAGCATCGCTATCTGTACGGGTCAGGGAAAGAAAATGCTCGTTTCCTGGTTTTTAACGTGGCCGTCCTCAAGCTGTTATCCCTGATTAAGTTTTCCGCTGATATCATCCAGTGCCACGATTGGCAGACCGGACTGATACCGTACTATTTGAAGACGGAATTCCGCTATTCCAAGACTCTCAAGCGGGCGAGCACTATATTTACTATTCACAATCTGATTTTCCAGTTCGGTCATAACTGGTGGGAGGTGCCGCCGGAAAATAAAGATTACGGCCGCGGCCGTCTGCCGCACCTATCGGATCCCAATTTAGAGAACATTAATTTTGCCAAACGGGCTATCCTTTCGGCCGACTTGATCAACACGGTGAGCGAACAATATCGCGAGGAGATCATGACTAAAAAATTCGGACAGGATTTGCACCGTATCTTACAAAATCGTTCCGATCGGCTGGTCGGCATCGTAAACGGTATCGATTACAATACCTATAACCCGGCGCTTGATACAGGCCTGCCGCATCAGTATTCTTTTGTCGATCCTTCACCGAAGATCGAGAACAAGACCTATCTCCAAAATTTATTCAACTTGCCGGTGGATCAAGATAAACCGATTTTCTGCATGACCTCGAGGATCAGTTTCCAAAAAGGCTTCGAGTTGATTATCAAGGTTTTCCCCCAGTTACTCAAGCTCGACGCCCAGTTTATAATCATTGGGACCGGCGACAAAAAATATTTGAGCGATTTGGCCAAGATAGCCCGCAAGTATCCGGATCGTCTCGTAGTCATCCCCTCACACGAAGCCAACCAGAAATATGAGACTCTTGTTTATGCTGGTTCGGATTTCTTCCTGTTGCCTTCCAACCATGAGCCTTGTGGAATTAATCAGTTGATCGCGATGCGTTATGGCTGCATCCCCATCGTCCGGGCGGTTGGCGGGCTATATGATACTGTTGAGAATTTTTCTCCTCAGACGAGACGGGGAACCGGATTTACCTTCAAGAACGAAGATGAGTTTGATCTGCATGAGGCGGTGGTCCGGGCGCTCGAGAATTTCAAACATAAGGCGTCCTGGCGGAGTTTGGTCAAAAGGGCGATGAGACAGTCGCACGGTTGGGAGATACCGGCTAAGAAATACGTTGAGTTATATAAGAGGATATTAAAGGATTGATATGCTTTGGTTAAATTTTTTACATTTTTATCAGCCGGCGAACGCCGAGACATACAGCATCAAGAAAGCTATGTCGAAGAGCTACTGGCGTTTACTCCGGCTGGCCGATGAACATCCCGATCTGCACCTAACCTGGAATGTTAGTGGCTGTTTGCTGGAACGTTTAGAAATAGAGAAGGAGCAGGCCTGGCTCGATCGGCTCAAGTTTCTGGTCAAAAGAGGGCGGATTGAACTCATCGGTTCCGCTACTTATCACGGCTTCTTGCCGCTTCTTCCCGAAGAAGAGGTTGTTCGGCAGATTCGCCTCAACGAGAAGATTCTCAGGAAACATTTTGGACGCGATTTCAAACCGTCCGGCTTTTTCCTGCCGGAGATGGCCTATTCTCCGGCGGTGGCCCGACTGGTCAAAAAGTTGGGTTACAGCTGGTTGATCCTTGATGAGATCGCTTATAGCGGCGACCTGCGCCGCCGTCCCGATTTTAAACTGGTTTATCAGGATGAGGCAAGTGGTCTTAAGATAATCTTTCGCGACCGCGCCTTGTCATCCAGCTATCCGCCGGATAAGCTACTTCCTCTATTTAAGGAAATGGCGGCCCGGAAACAAACGTCTGATTCCCCCTATATCACAGCTACAGACGCCGAGCTTTACGGCTTGCGTCACGAAGATCCGACAGCGGAATTGGAGAAAGTTGTTAAAATAAAAGGGCTCAAGACGGCGACTATCTCTTCCTGGTTAAAATCGCAGCGGAAGAAGCCGGAAAAGATAAAGCTTTACTCTTGTTCCTGGGAAACGGGACCGGCTGATATTAAGGCCGGCCAGCCTTACCGACTCTGGCGCAATCCCAAGAATAAAATTCACTCCGATCTTTGGCGTTTGGCGGAGTTGGCTTTATCACTGGGCGGCAAATTCAAAGACGATAAAAATTATCGTTGGTATCGCTGGCACTTGGTCCGCGGTCTGGCTAGCTGCACTTTTTGGTGGGCGAGCGCTCATGATTTTTCCAAAATTTTTGGGCCCTATGCCTGGAGCCCTGACGATGTGGAGCGCGGACTTGAGGATTTGGTCCGTTCCGTCCGTTCTTTAGAATCTGGTCGGAGCAAGAAATATAAATTAGAGGCGGAGAAATATTATTTACGTATTAAAAAGATGCTTTGGCAGGAGCATTGGCGGAAGCACTGGCAAAAGACTATATGAACAAGATCAAGCAGTTGTTTGACGAGCAGTACGTCATAGACTTGTTTAGACATGAAGTGCTACCCCACTATTCAGCCTTTACTTCGATCAGTCGCGTCGAGATTCAACCTTATAAGAATTTTGTTTGGGAGACGACTTATCACGTGGTTATCGGTTTTAACACCTATTTCCTCAAAGCCAGCGGAGAAGAGGTAAAAATCCCGATTGTTTGTTCGGCGCACAGCAGCGAACCGCGCGAGAATGTTTATTTGGCTCTCAAATATCTCTGGGCGCAGGGTTTTCCAACAGCGTCGATTGACCTACCCGACCCTCTTTTCTATTCTGAAGATTTCCGCGGCACTTTTTACCGTGGCCTCAAAGGGAAAAACCTGTTGTATTATATCCAAAAGAAAGATTTCCGGACGGTCGAGAGGATTGTTAAAGCGGCCGCCCGGATTTTCGCTCGGCTGCATTCCTTACCCGCCTCGACAGCGGTTAATTTTAATCCGGTTAATTCGCGGATTAAGACCGTAACACCAGGCGTGGAGCGGATACTCGAGGAGATAAGTCGGCGTTATCAGAACAAATACAACGCTGATCTAGCGCTCTGGTATGAGTATTTTATCTCGCGGGAAGAAAGTTTTTTCGCCTCTTCCGATGAGTTGCTTTCTCTAATCCATGGCGACGCTCATCCCGAAAATATTATTCTGACTTCTCCTAAACGAGTTGGACTCATTGATTTTACTGATCTTTGTCTGGGTGATTTTGCCCGCGATCTCGGAACCTTCCTGCAACAGCTGGATTATAAGATTATTACGAAGGCCGGTGACGCGGCCTATGCAGATAAACTTAAGAATTTGTTTTTAGAAACATACTGGGCGGCTTCCGGTCGGCATTTGAATGCGGCAGTCCAGTCCCGTATCGACCTCTATTACGACTGGACGGCGGTTCGCTCGGCGACTTATTGGTTTATGAAACATGATCACGACGAAGCGCGGGCGGTGGACTTGTTGGAAAAGGTCCGGACCAGGTTAAAAATTTAATTTTATTATTATGAAAATAGCCGTCGTTTCTAAATTATGGGAAGCGACCTCGCCGGTAGCGACCGGGGGGACCGGAGCTTGTGTCGGTTATCTGGTTGAAGAGCTGCAGAAACGCGGCCATGAAGTCAGCCTGTTTGCTGCTTCCGACTCGATGCGTTCTGTCGAGCTGGTCGGAGACAGGAGTTCCGGCGATTTCCGCCGCCACTATTCTGAACCGATCGAATATTTAAATATCGCGGCCGCTTTTGACCGGCGCTGCGCTTTTGATGTTATCCATTGCCATAACGAGTATAAATCCTTGTTTTTCGGCGCCGCCAGCGCCACGCCCTCGCTCCACACCGTACGCTACGGCGAATTTTTTAGTGATGAGCTGGCAGTCTTTGATCGTTTCCGTCATCTCAATTTCGCCAGCATTTCTCAGGCGGTCAAAGATATGCTGCCGGATCTTAATTGGCGCGGGGTAGTCCAAAACGGTCTTGATTTGCGCCGCTTTCCTTTTTGCGCCGCTAAAGAAGACTATCTGCTTTTTTTAGCTCGTCTCTCGCCCCAGAAGGGGCCTGACGTCGCGATTCGGATCGCCCAGGCGGCTGGTAAGCGACTGATAATGGCGGGGAAGAGATCCGATAAAGACGCCGCCTACCTAGCGGAAAAGGTTGATCCTTTCATAGACGGTGAGAGAATAAAATATCTCGGAGAAGTCGATTTTGCGACCAAGATTGATTTGCTAGCCCGGGCGACCGCCCTCTTGCATCCCATCAGCTATCTCGAGGCTTTTGGCATGACGATTATCGAAGCTATGGCCTGTGGCACTCCGGTCATCGCTTTTGACCGCGGGGCTATTCCGGAAGTAATAGTCCACGGACGGACCGGTTTTATCGTTACCGGAGAAGCGGAGATGATTGAGACGGTCGGCCGGGTCGGAGTAATCAAGCCGGCCGATTGTCGCCGTCATGTGGAGGAGTATTTTACCGTGGAGAAAATGGCGGAGGGATATGAAAAGCTGTATCACCAGATATCCACTTAACTCGTTTTTCAGGGCGATATTGAGATTAAGCCAGGTATGTTATAATAACTAGGTAGTTTTATTTGAGAGCCATTAAGTTTATGTCGCGCAAAAAAAAGAACTCTAATCCTTTAGATTACGTCAACCTGCCAGAATTTAACCTTGATGAAAGAGCCAAGCGGAGCATCGGGATTGTTATTCTGGTCGCTTTCGGCTTACTGAGTTTACTAGGTCTATTTGACCTTTCCGGTCATTTTGGTGGCTGGCTTTCTAAATGGCTGACTCTGATCTTCGGTTTTGGCAAGTGGCTGGTGCCGCTCATTTCCTTGTATTGGGCTTGGTTGGTGATTCGTAAAGCTAAGAATCCGCTGTCTTTCAGCGATTATTTAGGACTCGCCCTGCTTTTTATTTCCTATCAGACCCTTTTTCATTTTTTTATTGAACCAGCCCTGTGGGCCGAGGCGGTGCAAGAGGGAACGGGCGGCGGATATATCGGCTGGGGGCTCAGTCGCGCCTTCGCTTATCTCTTCGGTTTCTGGGGGGGAGTCTTAACACTCCTCGCCTTACTGCTTATTTCTCTGGTTTTAACATTTAATACATCCTTGTCGCGTATTATTGGGCAGGAAAGTGTCTTGGCTAAGATTTTCCGTCCGTTTGGACTTTTTTTCCGTAGTCTATTTTCGAGCGAGTCGGAGCAGAACGAAGGGCAGGAGTTCGTAGCTGAAGCGCGGGATGAGATCTTGACGGCTTGGCAGAAAAGAGAAGTGCCAGCTCGTCTGGAAGAGATAGAGGAAGAGGAGGAGCCAGTCAAGCCGGCCAAGAAAGCCGGACCTAAGATACAGGAGAAGATCGTCTGGCCCAAGCGGACAATAAAGATTGATTTGCCTCTCGAACTCTTGAACAACAAATTTTCGAAAGCCATTGGCGGAGATACGGAGGCTAATGCTAAGCGCATCCAGCAGACGCTCGAGAAATTCGGTATTCCAGTTGAGATGGGGGCGACTAAGGTTGGACCGACCGTCACCCAATATACTTTCCGTCCGGCTGAAGGCGTCAAATTGTCGCGCGTCACCACTTTAAATAATGACCTTTCTTTAGCGCTCGCTGCTCATCCGATCCGCATCGAGGCGCCGATTCCTGGCCAGTCTCTGGTCGGAGTGGAGGTCCCCAATAAAGCTAAGGCGATTGTCGGTTTGCGAGAGATATTGGAAGATGAAACCTTTAAGAAACGCAAAAATAATTTGATGGTCGCACTGGGCAAGGATGTAGCCGGCACCGTCTGGCTTTATGACTTGTCGAAGATGCCTCATCTTTTGGTGGCGGGGGCGACCAATTCCGGGAAATCTGTCTGTTTGAACGCCATAATCGTGAGTCTCTTATATCAAAATAACCCCGATGATCTGCGGTTCATAATGGTCGACCCGAAACGGGTCGAGCTTCCGACTTACAACGGTATTCCCCATCTTCTTACGCCAGTTATTACGGACGCGAACAAGACGATCAATGCCTTGAAATGGTGTCTGAACGAGATGGAAAGGCGTTATGATGTTCTTAATAAAGCCGGCAAGCGGAATATCCAGTCCTATAATAGCGCTACGAAGGAGAGATTGCCTTACATCGTCTTTATCATCGATGAACTCGCTGACTTTATGATGACTTCTGGCAAGGACATGGAAGCGGCGATTATCCGTCTGGCCCAGATGTCACGGGCGATCGGCATTCACCTCATATTGGCTACCCAGCGACCCAGCGTTGATGTCATTACCGGTTTGATTAAGGCCAACGTGCCGACGCGTATTGCCTTTTCGGTCGCTTCACTCGTCGACTCCAAGACTATTCTCGATTCCTCCGGCGCCGAGAAACTGCTCGGCCAGGGTGATATGCTTTTTATGTCCGCTGAATTTTCTAAACCTAAGCGCATCCAGGGTGCTTACCTGGGAGACAGTGAGATAAATGATGTGGTCAATTTCATTAAAGACCAGAGCGGGCCAGCCGATTATTTAGAGGGCGTTACCGATCGGCAGAAAGTCGGAGGCAACGCCGGGGTTGGTCTTGATGGTAACCGCGGCGATGAGGATGAACTATTCGAAGAAGCTAAAGCGATAATAATCAAAGCCGGTAAAGCGTCCACCTCCATGCTTCAGCGCCGTCTCTCGATCGGTTATGGCCGCGCTGCCAAGATTCTAGACATGCTTGAAGAGGCCGGTGTTATCGGACCCTCTAACGGCGCTAAGCCTCGAGAAGTCATGATGAGCGAAGAGCAGTATGAGGCGAGCGGCGGAATCAGCGCCCTGCCTGTCCATAAGCGTTCGGAGTCTTCGGCCCCTGATAGCTATTTTGGTTCGGAAGACGAAGGAGACGACGGAACACTTGTATTTAATAAAGATGAAGTCGAGGTGAAGACCGACGAAGACGAAGAGGTAGACGGCATACCCGTACCGCCGGAGCAGGAAAAGACAAGCCGAGCGGAGGAAGATGAAGTTCGGGAGGAGTTAAAACTCACGCCCGCGGAAGAAGACGAAGTGATACAGGATGAAGATGAAATATTGGAAGAGATCCGCGAAGATCAGGACGAAAAAGAAAAGACCGCTGATGAGCCCGCTGGCCAGAAAAAACCGCCTCTGGCCGATGACGATGAGATGTTTTTCGCCAGATAATCGGCTATGCTCGAATTTATAAAAAAAATTATTCCCGTCCGGGTATTTAGGTCGCTGCAGCCGCCTTACCATTTTTTTATGGCCTGGCTGGCTTCACTCATTTATCTTTTTCCGTCTCGTCGTCTCGTCATTATCGGCGTTACGGGAACGGCGGGTAAGACATCGACGGTCTACCTGATTGCCCGCATGTTAACTGAGGCCGGTTACAAGACGGGGTTCACGTCGACGGCGGTCTTGTCGGACGGCGAGAAAGAATGGCTCAATGATAAGAAAATGACGATGCCCGGGCGATTTTTTATTCAGAAATTGCTCCGGCAGATGGTCTCTAACGGCTGTTCGTATGCCGTTATCGAGACAACTTCGGAGGGAATAAAGCAGTTTCGACATCGCTTCATCAATTATGATATTCTGGTCTTTACTGGTCTCTATCCGGAACACATCGAATCGCACGGCAGTTACGAACGGTATAAAGAGGCTAAGGGGAGGCTCTTTGATCACTTGCGACGCTGTGCTACCAAATACCGGGACGAAGCGCACCGGATTATCCGGCCGGCGACCGAACTTAAAAAATTAGATCTGACGCGGCAGGCTAAGACTATTATCGTAAATGGCGATGACGAGCAGGCCGGATATTTTTTGAATTTTTGGAGCGAAGCGAAAGCAGCCTACTCCTTTGATCAGTCGGTTTCGACTGAGGCTTATTCAAGTGAACTAGGAGAAGCGGCGGTCAAGGATTTGGTACTGGTGCGAGGCGGATCGGTTGCTGCCGGCGCGGAAGGCACATCTTTTACGCTGGACGGTATAAATATCAGATTAAAATTGCTTGGCGCTTTTAATGCTGAAAATGCCGCCTCCGCTTATGCGGTGGGTTTGAATCAGGGATTGAGTCCCGAGCGGATACGGACCGGTTTGGAACAGATTAGGGGGCTAGCTGGCAAGCTGGAAAAGATCGAAGCCGGTCAGGATTTTACAGTCCTCGTCGATTATTCGTTTGAACCGCGAGCGCTCGAGAAGCTGTATCAGACTCTAGATGTCATACCCCATAACCGAATCATTCATGTTTTAGGATCAACCGGCGGAGGGCGCGATAAGTCCCGCCGTCCGATTTTAGGCCGCCTGGCGGCGGAGAAGGCGGATGTCGTGGTCGTGACCAATGAAGACCCTTATGATGAAGAACCGGCCCAGATCATTAATCAGGTGGCGGCTGGTGCCGAAATGGCTGGCAAGGTCCCAAATCAGGATCTTTTCAAGATCCTGGACCGGACTGAAGCGATTAAGAAGGCTGTTAGCTTGGCCGAGCCGGGCGATCTTGTGCTCCTGACCGGCAAGGGAGCGGAGCAGTATATATGTATAGCCGGTGGCCGGAAGTTGGCTTGGGATGAGAGGGAAGCGGCCAGGGCGATTCTTGTGGACAAATTGTGGGTTGACAAGCGATGAAAGATGTATTAATATGGAAAAGCTGACACTTTTTTATTTTATCTAAAAAAGTGCAATATCAAATACGGAGTTAATTGAAGAAATATAAGGCAAAAACTCAAACCGATTGGGGATGGGGATTTTTTTGTTAAGTTTATCCCACGTTTTTATTTTTTTACAGATTAAATAATGTCGGCGCCGGGCTTATCTCGGGCTCCAAGCTTCTTCTCTAAGCATAAATCCTATGTCTACTCGTAAATCTTTTTCCAAGTCGATCGAAGTGATGCCCATGCCCGATCTGATTGAGATCCAGACCGATTCCTATAAATGGTTTTTGAAAGAAGGCTTGGCTGAACTGTTTGACGAGATCAATCCCGTGACCGATTTTATCGGCCGTGATCTGGAATTATATTTCGAGGACTATTATCTTGATGAGCCGAAATTTTCTGAGCTAGAAAGCCGTGAGAAGAACATCACTTTTGAAGCGCCGCTGCGCGTTAAGACCCGTCTCGTCAACAAGAAAACCGGCCGCGCCCTTAACCAAGAGGTCTTCTTGGGTGATTTCCCGGTAATGACCGATAAGGGGACTTTCATCATCAACGGTATTGAGCGTGTTATTGTTTCTCAGCTCATCCGGTCGGCCGGCGTCATGTTTACCGCCGAATTTACTAAGGGGAAAAAATGTTACGGCGCCAAGATTATCCCGAACCGGGGGGCCTGGCTGGAGATTGAAACTGATTCTAATAAGGTAATCTGGGTGCGCATCGACCGCAAACGTAAAGTAGCTGTAACCTCTTTGCTTCGCGCCTTCGGCTATGAAACAGATGAGGAACTCATCAAACTGTTTAAAGACGTCGATCTCCTGAAGGGCGATGAAGAGCAGAGCTTTATTGAGGCGACGATTGAGAAAGACGCTGCCAAGAACGAAGCCGAAGGCCTCCAGGAGGTTTATCGGCGCATCCGTCCCGGCGATCTAGCTTCAGTTGATAACGCCCGTCAACTGATCCATTCCATGTTTTTCCGTTTTGACCGGTATGATTTCGGCCGCGTTGGTCGCTATAAATTGAATCGCCGTTTCAACCTGGATCTCCCTGCTAATAAGAAGGAAAACCGGATTCTCCGTCGCGAAGATCTTGTTGCAATTGTCAAAGAGGTGATTCAGATGAATATCACTAAGAAGCCGGAAGATGATATCGACCATCTTGGTAACCGCCGCATCCGCGCGATCGGCGGCTTGATCCAGAATCGTTTCCGCGTTGGCCTCGCCCGCATGGAACGCATCATTAAGGACCGGATGTCGACTTCCGACCTCGCTTCTCTCACCCCCAATAAACTTATAAATGCCCGCCCGGTCATTGGTGTGATCCGGGAATTTTTCATGTCTTCGCAGCTTTCTCAGTTTATGGATCAGACTAATCCGCTTGCCGAACTCGAACATAAACGCCGTCTTTCGGCCATGGGTCCAGGCGGATTGACCCGCGAACGCGCCGGTTTCGACGTGCGGGATGTGCACACTACCCATTATGGCCGTATTTGTCCGATCGCCACACCGGAAGGGCCGAATATCGGTCTGGTCGGCCATTTGGCTAGTTACTCCCGCCTGAACAGCTACGGTTTCTTAGAGACGCCCTATCGGAAAGTGATCCATGACAAGCAGGGCGCTCGCGCCACCGATCAGATTGTTTATCTGGATGCCTTTGAAGAAGAAAAGTATGTGACCGTCGACGCCACCATCCCGGTCGACAAGGATGGTTATATGTTGGTGAATCGTTTCGAGGTGCGCAAGCACGGCGAACCGGGTATCGAAGATGTCGATAATATTGATTTCGTAGGCGTTGCCGCCAATCAGATAATTTCTATCGCCACCTCGCTCATCCCTTTCATGGAGCATAATGACGGACAGCGTTCGCTCATGGGAACGAATATGCAGCGTCAGGCCGTGCCGCTTATCAAGGCCGAAGCGCCGGTCGTTGGTACTGGTGTAGAAGAACGGGCGGCCCGCGACAGCGGCCATGTTGTCTTGGCGACCGATGATGGTGTGATCACTAAAGCGGAAGCTGCGCTCATTGAACTCAAGACTAAAAAGGGTCAGCTGGTTACTTATCAGCTGAATAAATTTCTCCGTTCCAATTCATCGACTTGCATTAATCAGCATCCGGTCGTCGAAGTCGGAGAGAAGGTCAAAAAAGGCCAGGTCCTATCCGACGGTCCGTCGATCGATAACGGGGAATTGTCTCTCGGGCGCAATGTACTCGTCGCTTTTATGACCTGGGAAGGCTTTAACTATGAAGACGCGGTCATCATTTCCGAGCGGTTGGTCAGAGAAGATGTTTATTCTTCCATTCACATCGAGAATTATACCATTGACGTCCGCGATACTAAGCTCGGTCCGGAATTGATTACCAACGATATACCTAATATTAGCGAAGAAAAATTGAAGAATCTGGACGAAGACGGAATCATCCGGATTGGCGCTGAAGTGTCTAGCGGCGATATTTTGGTCGGCAAGATCACTCCGAAGGGCGAAACAACTCTGTCGGCAGAAGAAAAATTATTGCGGGCCATTTTCGGCGAAAAAGCCAAGGATGTCCGCGACTCCTCTCTTTATCTTGAACATGGGGAACACGGTAAAGTTGTCGACATCAAGATCTTTTCTCGTGAAGCGGGCGATAAGCTGGCGGCTGGCGTGCTGCAGTCTATCCAAGTCGCCGTCGCCAATCTTCGCAAGATCCAGGTAGGCGATAAGATGTCTGGACGCCACGGCAATAAAGGAGTTATCTCCCAGGTCGTTCCGGCCGAAGATATGCCTTATCTCGCCGATGGCACCCCGATTGATATTATCCTTTCGCCTCTAGGCATCATTTCTCGTATGAATCTTGGCCAGTTGCTTGAGACCCATCTCGGTTTTGCCGCCACGAAGCTTGGCTATCGTGTGGTCAGCCCGGCGCTTAATGGCATAACCGAGGAGCAGATCAAGGGAGAGCTTCGGGCGGCCGGTTTACCTGAAGATGGCAAGGTGACTCTTTTTGACGGTAAGACCGGCGACGCTTATGACAATACGATCACGGTCGGCTATAAATACGTCTTGAAGCTCAATCACATGGTGGAAGATAAAATCCATCAGCGTTCGATCGGCCCTTACTCGCTGATTACCCAGCAGCCTTTGGGCGGCAAGGCGCAGTTTGGCGGCCAGCGTTTCGGAGAGATGGAAGTTTGGGCTCTTGAGGGCTACGGCGCTGCGCATACCCTCCAAGAAATGTTGACTATTAAATCTGACGACGTTCCCGGCCGATCCAAGGCCTATGAATCGATTATCAAAGGTGAAGAGATCGAGAAACTCAATGTCCCTGAATCTTTCAATGTGCTTATCCGCGAACTTAAAGGTCTCGGTCTCAATATTGAACTACTCGACGGTGGCGGCCGGGCCGCTTCGGAAGTGATCTCAGAGATAGATGAAGAGATCGAGAAGGATGAGAAGCTTATCCACGAACAGCCGGAAATCATCGCTGTTCTGGACGAGAAGGGTAAGGAAGAATAATTAGCGTTCGAAGATAAATTTGTAATTTCGATCAATCCTATGTTGAACCCCATAAAAACTAGCGATTTTGCCGCTCTCCGTATCAAGCTGGCCAGCCCGGACGAGATTCTTTCCTGGTCGCACGGCGAAGTGACGCGTCCAGAAACGATCAACTACCGCACGCAGAAGCCGGAAAAAGACGGCTTGTTCTGTGAGCGCATCTTCGGGCCGACTAAAGATTGGGAGTGTGCCTGCGGCAAATATAAGAAGATCCGCTATAAGGGGATAGTTTGCGACAAATGCGGCGTTGAGGTGACGCGGAGCATCGTTCGGCGCGAACGCTTGGGACATATCACCCTGCAGGTGCCGGTATCTCATATCTGGTTCTTACGCGGCCTTTCTTCCAAGATCGGCCTGCTCTTGAATCTTGGCATCCAATCCTTGGAAAAGGTCATCTACTATGCCAGTTTTATCGTCACTGATGTCGATGAAGCGCTCAAGGAGACTACCATCAGCCAGGTTAAGGCGGAATATAAATCAAAGTTGAAGAGTATTGATAACGAATATAACGTCCAGCTGAAGAAGATCAAGACGGACAACCCCGCGGTCGATGAATCCGGTTCAGAGATTAAGGATCTATTGAAGACTAAGGCTGAGCGTTTGGCCCGCCTGGAAGAAGATTTCGGCCAGGTCCAGAAGGAGCTCAAAGAACTTAAGCCGCTTCTGATCCTGTCGGAGCAGCAGTATCAGAGTCTGAGTTTGAAATTCGGACATATCTTTGAGGCGGCGATTGGTGCTGAGGCTATTCGTCAGCTACTGGCCAAGATTGATCTGGAAAAAAGCATCAAAACTCTCGAAGCCAAGCTTTCGGAAGCCGTGGAATCTAAGAAAGAGAAGTTGGTCAAGCGTCTCAAGTTGCTCAAGAGCTTTCGCAATAACAATATCCGCCCGGAATGGATGATAATGGCGGTCATGCCGGTCGTGCCGCCTGACTTGCGCCCGATGGTCGCCCTCGATGGCGGTCGTTTTGCCGCGTCCGATCTTAACGATCTGTATCGCCGCATCATCAATCGCAATAATCGTTTGAAGCAGCTTCTCGATTTGAATGCCCCGGAAGTTATCTGCCGCAATGAAAAGCGCATGCTCCAGGAAGCGGTCGACGCCCTGATAGATAACAGCGCTCGTCACACCAAGACCGTTACGGCCTCGACCGGCCAGAAACGTCAACTCAAGTCTCTGGCCGATACCCTGAAAGGGAAGCAGGGTCGCTTCCGCCAGAATTTACTGGGTAAGCGCGTCGATTATTCCGGCCGTAGCGTGATCGTCGTCAATCCGCGCCTCAATCTCGACCAGTGCGGTCTGCCGAAGATCATGGCTCTAGAATTATTCAAGCCTTTTATCATCTCTCAGCTCATCAAGCGCGAGATCGTTCATAACGTTCGTAGCGCTTCCCGTTATATTGAGGCGGGGCATGACGAAGTTTGGGATATCCTAGAAGAGATTATCACTGGCGCTTTCGTCCTTCTAAACCGCGCCCCGACCTT
>CAZLGE010000018.1:0-13393 GCA_964559375.1 uncultured Gammaproteobacteria bacterium
TCGAAAAACCGTCAAATATTTTACAGAACTTATCGGCTAGTATGATATTAGCCGGTATTTCCGCCATCACATATATCTCCAACCCTTCGCGACCGCGCTTGAGACCTTCCTCAGCCATGACCGCCTGGACTTTCTTGCCTTCTTCCACTGTCCGGCAGAATGGGACCATCACTTTCAAATTCGTAAGGCCCATCTCTTCGCGGACCTTGCGTATCGCCCGGCACTCCAGCTTAAAAGCGGGCAAAAAAGAAGGCGAGTAATACCGGCTGGCTCCACGCCAACCGATCATCGGGTTCTCTTCAATCGGCTCATACTCTTTCCCGCCGATTAGATTCGCATATTCGTTAGTTTTAAAATCACTGAGACGGACAATGACATCTTTCGGATAAAAAGCGGCCGTAATCATCGCCACTCCTTGTGCCAAACGGTCAACGAAATACTGGGATTTATCGCGGTAACCAACAGTTAATGCGTCTATCGTCTTCTTGAGTGCCCGGTCGCTTATCTTGTTGTAATTAATAAGAGCCAAGGGGTGAATCTTGATATAATTATTGATGATAAACTCCAGGCGAGCCAACCCGACGCCTTCATTGGGAATAAATGAACTCGAGAAAGCTAACTCCGGCTCGGCAATATTCATCATCACCTTGGTCTTGGGCGTCTTTAGGTCTTTAACATCGGTTGTTTCGATCTTGAAGGGCAGCTTTCCTTCATAAACTAGTCCTTCTTCTCCGCCGGCGCAATCCACCGTGACCGCCTGGCCGTCTTTGATGAGGACAGAACCGCGCTCCGTACCGACCACACAGGGTATACCGAGTTCTCGCGAAACGATGGCGGCATGACAGGTGCGACCACCCTTATCAGCCACAATAGCTGAGGCGATCTTCATAATCGGCTCCCAATCCGGATCGGTCATATCAGTGACCAACACCTGACCCGGCTTGAAACGGCTGATATCTTTAGCATCCATTATCCGACTGACTATTCCGGCCCCGATCTGGTTCCCGACACTCTGGCCGCGCACTATGACCTTCCCCTTGCGATTCATCTTATACTTGGACAGGATATTTACGGATTTACGGCTTTGGACCGTTTCCGGCCGGGCCTGGATGATATAGATCTCTCGGGTATCACCCTCGACAGCGAACTCGATGTCCATCGGTTTACGATAATGCTTCTCGATTATCATGCCCCATTTAGCCAATTGCAAAACTTCTTTATCGCTGAGAGAGGGCTTATACTGACTGGCCGCTAAAATAGGCACATTCTTCACCGGCTTAATACCTGTCCGGTTATAGATCATCTTCATGTGCTTCCGCCCAACCGCCCGGGAAATTATTCGTCCTGTCGGCTTGAAGACGTAAAACTCATCCGGCGTCACCTGACCCTGAACTATATTTTCGCCTAAGCCGAAGATGGAATTGATAAGTACCACATCGCGAAAACCCGATTCCGTATCAATCGTGAACATGACGCCGGAAGATCCGGAATCAGCCCGGACCATCTTTTGGACCCCGACCGAAAGAGCAATCGAGAAATGGTCAAACTTCTTATCGACACGATACGATATCGCTCGATTGGTAAATAGAGAGGCAATACATTTCTTGACCGCCAACTGCAGATCCTTTTCGCCTGTTATATTAAGATAAGTTTCCTGCTGCCCGGCGAAAGAAGCGTCGGGCAGGTCTTCGGCGGTGGCGCTGGAACGGACAGCAACATCCAGGTTTTTAGTCTTATACTGCGCCGAAAGTTCACGATAAGCAACAGCAATCGCCTTCTGGAAATCCTCCGGAATCTTGGCGGCGACAATCATTTTTCGGATAGCTGCGCCGCGTTTCATCAGATCTGAAACATCGTGAGTGTCTAGACCGCGAAGTTCTTGCCGGATCTTCTTCTTAAGTCCGGTCGATTCCAAAAAATAATTATAAGCTTCAGCGGTTGTCGCGAATCCGTTGGGGACTTTTAGCCCAGATCTAGACAGGCGGCTATACATTTCACCGAGCGAAGCGTTCTTGCCGCCGACCTCGGGGACATTCTTAATCGACAGCTCCTTAAAGAACCGGATAAATTGTTTTTGCGGCATAAAGATATTTATTTTTCTTAACGCTGTAATTATAACATAAACTTTACTTTATATGAATAATCAATATAATATGTAAACGGGTGGCAACAAGCCGCGGACGTGGCGAAATTGGTAGACGCACTTGGTTTAGGGCCAAGCGGGGCAACCCTTGAGAGTTCGAGTCTCTCCGTCCGCACCTAAGCGGGAATACCCTTAAAAAGAGCGGTCTTCCCGCTTTTATTATCTCCTGATTTATGGTAAGATTGCCTCATAGAATTATAATATGACTAAAAACAAAGTTACTATCATTGGCTCCGGATTCGTCGGGAGCACAGCGGCCTTCGGCCTGATCGCCTCCGATATCGTGGAGTGCATCGCCCTTATTGATGTCAACAAGAAACTGGTCCGATCCCAAGTCATGGACCTTGAACACTCCGTTCCCTTCTGGGGTTACACGGATGTGAAGGTCGGTTCCGACTCGGATCTGCGCGACAGCCGTTTAGCGATCATAACTTGCGGCGCGGCCCAGAAGAAAGGCGAAACACGCCTTGATCTCCTTAAAAAAAACCGCGCAATCATCAAGGATTTGATGCCGCGTATCTTCCGGCAGAACCCGGACATTATCGTTATCATGGTGACTAACCCAGTCGATATCCTGACGAACATCGCCATTAAGATGTTCCCGAAAAAGAAAACGCAGATCTTTGGCTCCGGCACAATTTTAGACACCGCCCGTTTCCGCTTGCTCCTGGGCGAAAAGATGGGGGTAAATCCCAAAAGCGTCCATGCTTATATAGTTGGCGAACACGGTGACAGCGAAGTCCCGCTCTGGAGCACCGCCACTGTTGGTAATACTCCAATCAATCGCTTCCAGAAGCTATCGGACGCGGAAAAAAAGAGTCTTTTTAATCAGGCGAAAAACGCCGCTTACACTATAATTGAAGGCAAGCAGGCGACCTACTACGCGATTGCCGCCGGGATCGTAAAGCTCGCCAAAGCTGTCCTGTATGACAAGCGGACGGTATATCCCGTGTCTCATCCTCTCGATGGCCGGTTTGGAATTAGTGGCGTTTCTCTCAGCCTGCCGGCCGTCATCGGTGCCCGGGGCGTGATGCGGAAAATTAATGTCGACATGTCAACTTCAGAAAAATCTCTCTTTAAGAAATCAGCGGCCCAGCTGAAAAAAGCGGAACAGGGCTTGAGGTAAACACTTTCTACCCAGATGCCAACCGTATGATCGAGTTTCTCCATAGCTTCGAACCGCAGCCGGTATTATTCAGTATCGGCGCACTCACCGTCTATTGGTACGGTTTTTTTATTGTTACAGGAATAGCGGCGGCCATCCTCGTCTCTTTCTGGTTGGCTAGGCACTACGAATTATCTTCCGATACCGTTTTTGACCTCTCTTTCTGGCTGATAATCGGCGGCCTGATCGGGGCCAGGCTTTACGAGATATTATTAATGCTGCCATTTTACCTAGCCAATCCTTGGCAGGCACCAAAAATATGGGAGGGGGGTCTGGCAATCCACGGCGCGATAATCGCCGGCTTGATCGTCGTCTGGATATTCAGTCGTTGCCAGCGCTTGGATTTTTGGCGTCTGGCGGCCGTCTTAACGCCGGGCGTAGCGCTGGGGCAAGCTATCGGCCGCTGGGGCAACTACTTCAATCAAGAAATATTCGGTCCACCAACTAATCTGGCCTGGGGCATACCGATCAATCCGATCAATCGCCCTCTGGAATTCATTACCGAACGATTTTTTCACCCAACCTTCCTCTATGAAAGCCTCGGCTCTATCCTGATTAGTATACTGCTTATCGGCGCCAACATATACACAATCAAGAAAAAACGCCTCGGTCAAAGATTCTTCCTTTGGTCCGTCGCCTTTTATGTGATATTATATTCCCTGTTACGGTTCGGACTTGAATTTATCCGTCTTGACTATACGCCAGCCGTCTTGGGTTGGCGCTGGCCACAGATCGCCAGTCTGCTGCTCATTATGGGCGCCGCCTTACTACTAATTATCAACTCCCATGCCTCCCAAAACAAAGATTCTCGCTAAATCATCCCGAACCGTAACCGCTGTTACACCTTCTCCGGCCGTTCCCGCTAGGAAGCGGAGCAGCCTGATGATCCTTTACGGCTTGGGCTCACTATTGGCCGTCTCGGCTGCTCTTCCTGCCTATATCCAATCCAATTTTCTCGGTCAATTTATCCACCTCCAAACGATCAGCTATGTTTACATGATTGCCAATCTGCTCAGCGTCTTGGCAATCTTGTTCTTTCCGCATCTAATCAAGCGTCTGACCAACTATTTCATGAGCCTGGTCGTCCTGACAGTCTACGGGGCTTCGCTCCTAGGCCTGGCTATCGCCGCTAACGCCGCTCTAGCAGTCATGTCGATCATCATCTTCATCGTCGCTTCCAATCTGATCTGGATAAATATGGACATACTGATCGAAAGTTTTTCCGAAAACGCTTCGACCGGCCGGACACGAACTATCTACCTTACCTTCATCAACGCTGGCTGGATACTATCGCCGCTGGCCTCCTCATTTCTGATAAAAATCGGCGAATACACTTTGTCCTTCTTGGTAGCCGCCGCGCTGGTCATACCTTTCTTCCTGATCTTCCTCCGCCGCGCCAGAAATCTTAAACAAAAAATTAATTACGAGCACAAAGAGCTCTGGCCGGTCGCCCTCAGAGTCTGGCGCGATAAAAACCGCCGGAACATCTTTTTTGTGGCTTTCCTCCTCCAGTTGTTTTACAGCTCGGCTGTCATCTACATCCCCTTCCACCTTCTCCATAATCTGGGCATGGGGTGGGATGTACTGGGTCCAATCTTCTCGCTGATGCTTCTTCCCTTCCTGCTTATCGAAATTCCGGCCGGTATTATTGCCGACAAGTATCTAGGCGAAAAGGAGATGCTCATCACAGGTTTCCTGATCCTGAGTGCCGCCCTCTTCCTATTTTTTTATATAGATACTCCGACCGCCTGGATGTGGGCGGCGGCCTTATTCTTGAGCCGAATCGGCGCTGCCCTGATCGAAGCAATGCGAGAAAGCTACTTCTTCAAGATCGTTGATGTCAGCGAGATCAACGATATCAACCTCTTCCGAATTACCGGCCCAATCGCCTATATCGTCGCTTCAGCTCTCAGCATCCTCATCCTTTATTTTTTCCCCCTAAATTATCTCTTCCTCTTCCTGGCCGTAATTATGCTCTCCGGCTTGACTTTCAGCGCCTCTTTAAGAGATACTAAGTAAAAATAAGCGGGTATCGTATAGTGGTTATTACCTAAGGTTTCCAACCTTATGAGAGGGGTCCGATTCCCCTTACCCGCTCCAGAAAGCCCCCGCTAAGGGGCTTTTTTATGGCCTTTATTTTTATGATATAATAGCGAAACAAGGATATAACATAGTTTTAATCTATGAAATTTCTCTTTTTTGTCCAAAGCGAAGGGCGCGGACATCTTAGCCAGGCTTTAACGATGAAAATCAAGCTGGAAGAGCGGGGCCACCAAGTCCTGGCGGTCATTGCCGGCGATGGAAAGCGCCCCTTGCCCGTCTTTTTCCGGGAAGAGATCAACACTCCGATCTTTCTGGTAAACAGTCCTAATTTCATACTAGATAAGAAGGGGGAGGGCATCCGCACCGTGGCCAGCGTCCTCAGCGGCATCAAGATGACCCCAGGTTATATCCGTTCGCTGCAGAAGATCAAAAAAATAGTCGATGAGCTATCACCCGAAGCCTTCATCAGTTTCTACGAGCCCTTAGCCGGCGCCTATGCCCGTCTCTACCGCGACCGACGACCTTACTATTGCGTTGCCCACCAATATTTTATTGGCCATCCCGCTTGCCAATTTCCGCCCGGAGATTATGCCGACCGGCGATTTTTCCATTTTTTCAACCGTCTGACCGCGCCACAACACAGCATAAAGATCGCCCTGTCTTTTACAGCTGAGTCGGACCAGCCTGATAAACGCCTCTACGTCGTTCCGCCTCTCATCCGTCCAGCTATCTTATCGCAAAAGCCCTCAATCGAAGATTTTCTCCTAATCTATCTTCTCAACCCCGGCTACCGAAGACAGATAATCGACTGGAGCACCCGCCACCCCAATACTATAATCGAAGCTTTCTCAAGCGGTGGCGATATAAAACATGGAGCAGACGGTAAGCGCGGCCTGATATGGCACGAACTCAGCGGCGCCAAGTTCATCGACCGCCTAAGACGCTGCCGAGCCTATATCTCCACCGCCGGTTTTGACTCTATAGCGGAAGCCGCCTATCTGGGCAAAGACATCCTGATGGTCCCGACTAAGAATCATTATGAACAGAAATGTAATGCCGTCGACGCCCGACGAGCCGGTTTAGCAATCGCAGCGGAAAATTTTGACCTGGATCTTATCGCCGGGCAAACAAAAACCCATTCCCAGCCCTCTCTTAGAGCTTATCGGGAATGGGTGAATAATTATAACGGCAAAATAATCGATATCCTAGAACAATTATTTTCCTAGTCGAAGAGTCGAGCGGCAATCTGCCAATATTCCGGATTGCCGTATTTTTTTTGCCAATACCACCATTCCACACCCCAGGCGTAGGAGCGCTGCCAATCTAAATTGATAGCATATTGCAAATTTGCTTTAAACTGCTCAACGCTCATCGAGCGATTGACTTGGCTTTCGGTCAGATAAATCATCTTTCCTTGCGGCACCCAGGGCTCAGCTTGCAACTCGAGAATCATCAGGCGCTCCGGCTCTAAGCCAGCTAACTTAGCCTTCAAACGATACCAGCCCACGGAAAAGGGATACTTTACATACCCGAACCAAGAATTATAAACTACCCGATAAAGAGTTGTACCAAAGATGTCGCCGATCTTTCCTTCTCGACGCCAGGAACTCATTTCTCCCGATCCGGTAATAATCATCGGACGACTATCGAGTGACCGGACAAGCTCCACTTCCCGCAGAAGCAAGTCTTCATCAAGCGGAGGGCAGACGCCGAAGGCCCCAAAATACGGTTCATTCTCAACCTGCCAGTACTCGATACTCGCGCGATCGCGATAGCGCTCTACGACCGCCTCGACCATCTTCAGGGTCAGCCCCCCTATTTCTGAGGGGTCTTTTAAATTCAGCCAAGCTGGACTGTGACATTCCGGCCAGCGCGGCTGACGTCGGCCGACAGTGATGATAAAACGAGCACCCCGCTTCTCACCTTCGTTAAGAAGATAATCGTAATCTTGAAAATCATATTCTCCTTCCACCCGCTCAATCTCATCCCAGTAGACGGGTATTCTGATCTGTTTCACCCCGAGTTCATCCAGAATAGCCGTATATACCTCTTGCCAATCAAGCTCCAATTCTTCCGAAAACTTAGTGGAAAAGGTCACGCCGAAGAACCCCTTCTTACTCACCAGGTCGCGTGGCGAGGGATAATAAGTGGCAAATTTCAGAAGATAGATGACTAGCGCCACAGCGATTATAACGATGATAATGAGCTTACTCCGCAACGAAATTTTTTTCATAAATAATATTAATTTATCATTTCGGGTCTAACCAGCTATAAAATAAAGTCCCGCTATTATGGCGCCAATCGCTAATGATTTCTGAATAACTATGCGCCACGAAAACGTTTCGCGGAGCAGGCGTGGCGCCCACAGGGCCAGGCCAGCGCTGATAATCAGGAGAAAAGCGTATTGGACGCCCTGAAGAGCGTTTACGATGACAACCGACCCGAGGAAAACCGCGTAATTTTGGAGTATGAAACCGGTAGCACCCATCATCTGGTTGAAAACGACTAGCAGCTTATTATGGCCGGGGTCAGAGCGACTAAAAAGACAACTGATGGCGCGGCGATCAACCCGCCGGAGTAAGAAAAGTAAGACGGCCAGAGCAGCGCCGAGTCTCGTCCAAATAAAAGCGCTTAAAAATGGCTGCGAGCTATAGGCATCTTTTGTGCTGATAAAATATAGAGCGTATGCTAAAGCGGATAACAAAGCGATCCAGAGTCCGCCCACCCTCTCATCCTGGGTAAAATGAAACTTGCTAAAAACGCGTGCCAGATAACTGCGGGAAACCGGCAAGAAAGCAATTAAAAATATCCCGACTAGAATAAGGGCCAAGCCCGTCCACTCACCAGGACTAAACCGCGTCCCGAAGAACAGGAGTGAAAAGATGAGGGTGAACATCGGCGTCATGCCTCCCACAAAAACCAAGATCCGAGACGCTTCGCCTCTCCGGAGTGCGGAATAAAGCGCCCAAAGTGCGGCAGCAAAGAGCGCGCCGTTAAGAAGATTATGCGCGAAGCCTCCCCAGCCCGGCCAAACCAGATACCAGGGGGCGATAACAAAAACAATGAGCCCCAAGACGCAAGCCGCAAAAGCATAAGCGCGGCTGCTCCTGATGACATTATCAACCAAGAACTTATCGAGCAAATTAACTACCGCTAGTATCAGATAGGCGGCCAGTGCTACTGGTAACCAGGACATAATTTAATCTTTAAGGGTTAAGAGCCTTTCAATATTATAAGCGCCCATCTGTTCGGCGTTCAAAAAACCGTCCATGGCGGCCCGCGCTAAACGTCCCGAAGCCAAAAGTTTGGGCAGCCACTCAGCGACATGCTCTGGAGCTTCGCTGTCTAGACCCGCGCCCACTTCCAAAAGCCAGCTGCGATTGAAGTCCTCCTGGGAGCCGACCGGCGCCGACATGATAATCGGTAAACCGAGGGCAACAAAAAAAGAAAGTTCCGACGGTTTGGTCCAGAGGATATCCGTATCGTGGAGACAATCGTTAAATATCCGAAAATAATCGTTCTTTTCCGGCGCAAAAATAATCCTAATGCCGGCCTGGCCGCGATGGTCAGACTGGGGCAACCGGGCCGCCTTGATTTCTGAACTAAAATAATTTTTTACTTCAATCCGGCTGCCAGCCACCAAATTAAGACGGATACGCCCCGCCCTTATTTCCGGGGCCAGACTCTTCATTATAGCGACGCCGATTTCCTTCTGGGCGCCTGCCCCTCCGACAGCGTAAGTGATGACGATCGGGGGTGCAACATTCTTAGCTGGGACTGAAGAAACGCTGTCGAGCAGACTCTGATAATGGGCACGATAATGCCTTTCGGGATCAAGTTCAATAACACGGCGCGCCAAATCAACCTTTAGTATCTCTTTGTTGGGCCCGATATTTTCTGGGGGCAGAGGGAATCCGGTCACTATAATATTTTGCGCTCGGACACCATACATTTGAAAACGCTCCCGAACTTTTTCGCTCGGCACTAAAAATTTAATCCGGCTTTTTTCAGGCTCAAGAGGCGCCCAAGCCCGCGACGCATCAGTATCGCAAATAATACAATAAATATCACCTTCATACCCGTGTGACTCGGCTATATAAGAAGCCACAAAAAAAGTGGTCACGAAAGGCAAACGTCGCCCAGAAGAGTTTAATCTAGTAATAAGGGCGCGGCCCAAGCCCTTTCTAACCCAACGATAAAAATAACGCTGCTGTACGGTCGGCTTCGATAGATCACGATGCGGATAAAGAGGCTGTATCTTCTGGAAAGCATCCATCACGGCAAAAACCGCCGCCCCTAGAATCGGCACCTTTTTCAAGCGCGATATCTTCTCATAGGAACGCAGACTGTTTACCCAATAATTCTTCTCCCAATCGGCGATGCCTTCATAATCATTGATCGTTAATATCTCGCCACCGCTTAAGTGACGCAAAGCATAAGCAGGGCGCTGATGCCCATAACCCATGTCAGCCGCCACTAGATTAATTTTTTTTTCCGGCATAGTTATTTCTTTAATGCGTTCGAATAATCCTGTGGAACTTCCGTTGATAAGCCTTTTTGGCGCTGCAGATACTGATAGGCGGTCAAAGCGGCAATAGTTCCCTGTCCCGTCGCCACCGTGATCTGTTTGAATTCGCTGTCTGTCACATCGCCAGCGGCAAACAGACCCGGCGTCTTGGTCTCACATTTCGAATTAACTATTATCTTGTTCTGCTCATTCCGGTCCGCTAGCTCAGCCACAATATCGGTACTAGCTATCCGTCCTATCTCGACAAATATTCCCTCAAGAGCCAACTCCCGATCCACGCCTGAGATGCTATCGGTTATGACCACCCGTTCGACTCGCGACTCACCGCCGATCTCCTTAATTTGCGTATTGAGCAGAATTTCCACGTTGGACCGACTCTTTACATCATCGACCAATGATTCAAAGGCACGGAATTCTCCACTCCGATGTATCAGATAGACTTTAGTGGCTATCTTGGACATAAGCTCAGCGGCATCAAGCGCGGAGTTCCCACCGCCAATGACTGCAACAGTTTTATTCTTGAAAAAGGGCCCATCGCAGGTGGCGCAATACGTCACGCCTTTGCCGCTCAACTCGATTTCACCCGGCACAGCCAGGCGCCGGGGCGAAAGACCCATGGTTACGATTACAGTCCGAGCGGAGAACTTTTCGCGGCCAGTATACAGTTCAAAACTCCCCTCCGGCAGTCGGATAATCTTCTGGACTTCGGCCTCCTTGATTTCTACGCCGAGATCTATGGTTTGCTTCTTCATCTTCTCGATCAAATCGAAACCGGTCACACTGCTAAAACCGGGATAATTCTCAATCTCGTTAGTCCATAATATCTGGCCCCCAATATCGCGGCTGATTACTAGGATCTTCATCTCGCGACGAATAGCATAAATAGCGGCTGTCAGGCCCGCCGCGCCGGCGCCGATAATAATAGTGTCATACATAATATGCCGTGATTATAACAAAGCCCGTTGGCGGGATTTGTGAGAGATGATTAAACATGAGTTACATGATAAATTATAATTTTTTTTTCACTATATAGCAACCAAAGCTTTTACGCCGACTTTCTCGCCACACCCAGCTAGCGATACTCGCCGGTTAAAATTTATCTTGGCCTGAGAATTAATTTATCTTAATTTTATATATTATATTATTGGCTAATATTAAATATTTAGTTTAATATTAGCAAAATTATTAACTTTAAAGTCTACACTATCCTGGACTTAAGTCTATCGGGATTCAACCCCTTCGTTTTTTTGAATACGGATCAGTTTCCCTTCTATCTATACTAGACCTATAACTTATTTGTAAGCATACTAAAACATCTTCATAAATTAATTTTGTCACGTAGAATAGTTGTTATGTTCCTTAAGGAACACACTTTATAATAAAAAACGTGGCGCTTATGTGATAACAATCCACCGATCTACTCAGAAAGAGGCTATCATCATTCTCGATCTGAGTACTAATTGACATCATTTCTATCACTGATCATATCGCGACGTGGCGCCTAGCTAAGATAAGCGGCGACCTTAGTCACGTTTCAGCACAACGACCATTTATATGACAATAAAAAAATCCGTCTAAACGGATTTTTTTGTGGACCATAAGGGACTTGAACCCTTGACCTCTTCCATGCCATGGAAGCGCTCTAGCCAACTGAGCTAATGGCCCATTCACTATTTGTTCCTTAAGGAACAAAGTTATTCACGTAATAATACAATAATACCTGATTATATATAATAGTCAAGTACTATTAATCACACTGATTTATAAGTATGTCAATGTATTGACAAATATTTAAATAAGTGTCCCCGCCAGGAATTGAACCTGGATCTAGAACTTAGGAGATTCTCGTTCTATCCTTTGAACTACGGGGACAGACCAGACCCTGGCAGCGGGGAACACGACACCGAAAACAAAGCTAGAACTATTCTATAATATCTGAAATATTTAAGCAATGCTTTTTGACATCTGCCTTACTTTGACCTAAGATAAAGGCATATCTCGCTAATTATAACCTTATGTTTAACAAAGAAAATGGTGCTGATAAATTTAAAGATGCAGAGACAATCATCGGCGCTTCAATTAAAGTGAAGGGAAATTTCCAGGGACAGGGAAATATTGTCGTCGAAGGATCTCTGGAGGGATCCTTAAAAACAGCCGCTAATCTTTTCGTAGGAGACCAAGCAAAAGTACTGGCCAACATTGAAGCCAAGGATGCGGTCGTCAACGGGGAAGTCCGGGGAAATATCAAAGCGAAAAGCTACTTAGCAATCGGACGGACTGCCAAGATTTACGGCGATGTCCAGTATGCTGAAATATCGATTGAAAAAGGGGCTATTATTAACGGCCAACTTTTATCTCTGGCTGATGATCATAAGCGGGTGAGGGAAGATAAGGCCTTAAAAGAAGAGGCTGGAACAGCAGCCGCATAATAACCGTCATGCATGTTTACATATACGACGACTACCTGGATAAAGGCAAATATAATCGCCAGATAAATAAAGTTGAGATCCGCCTTACTGATTTAGGCTTAAACGGTAAGATTATCAGACTTGGATCAATTAAAAATATCAATGGCGCCGTGCAAAATGAGATTAAACTTGGAGCCAGGACTATTGTCGCCGTGGGCAACAATCAGACTGTAAATAAAATTATTGGCGCCATTATTGACGACAGTGCTTTTAGCGATTTCAAAAAGCAGTCTCTATTAGGAATAATCCCTGTCGGTGACGACAACTCCATTGCTGAGTCATTCGGTATAAAAAATGCTGAAGAGGCCTGTAATATCCTGCTTGCTAGACGAATTGAAAAGATTGATCTCGGCCGAGCCGGAAAACATTACTTTTTAAATCAAGCAACTATCCCCGGACCAGGCGCCACTTTAGAGATAGATGACTATTCTCTAGAAGCTACCGCTCGCGGGGAAGTAAGAATAATTAACCTTCTCTCTGATCCTAGGGCGGCTGGGCCAGCGAATCCCCATGACGGGAAGTTAGATATATATGTAAAAGCGAAGAACGGGCTTGATACCCATATCACCACTAGCAAACTTACGGTTACTCATCCTGAATTTCCATTACTTGTCGACGGGGTGATAGAAATAAAAACTCCCGTTGAAATCGGCGTTGCCCGTGATAGCGTTAACGTGATTGTGTGCAAAGATAGATCATTCGAGTAGGCTGCCAACAAAAAAGACCGGCTTAAACGGGTAGGCAAGAAAATTTCTTCTAGGCACTTTCGAGCGTGAAGCCGGAAAAATCCTAGCAAGAAAATCCCCATGCTTGTCGTGCCTGACCCGTTTAAAACGGCCTTTCAAACCGGCTATTTATTTCTTAAGTAACTGACTATCGTATCATACGGTTTACCAGTTGTCAATAGGGGAGACTATCTATTTATCAACAGCTTATCAACACAAAAGAGCCGGATATAATCCGGCTCTTTTTAACTAATACTAGCGATTAAACTTTAATTATTACCGGCAGCACCATGGGACGCCTCTTAGTAGACTGGAAAAGAA
>CAZLGE010000019.1:0-13381 GCA_964559375.1 uncultured Gammaproteobacteria bacterium
CGTCTGTTGGGTATGAAAGACTGGCTGACCCAGGATGGGCGTCACTTCGAAGCCTTGCAGCATCAGGCGCGGCTTTTTGCCCAGCTGTACGGTTTTGCTCCGGCCAAGACGCCGATCTTGGAAAGCTATGAGTTGTTTAAGAAATCAACGCGCAAGAATACGGAAAAGGAATTCTATTTCTTGGAAAACGAGAAGAGCGAACGAGTCATCCTTCGACCCGAAATGACCCAGAGCCTCGTCCGTTCCTATTTGGAAAATAATCTTAGCGAAGGAGGACAGAGCGCCCGTCTTTACAGCCTCGGCCCCATTTTCCGGCGCGAGAAGCTGCAGACCGGCCATTATCGCGAATCCACCCAGCTGAACCTGGAAGTGATCGGGGACGCCAAACCCCTGACCGAAGCTCTGCTGATTGCCGCCTGTCATAATTTTTTTGCCCGCTTTGAGATAAAGGCGCAGGTCCAGATAAATAGCCTGGGAACGGCGGAGAACCGCCGTGAGTATTGCGCCAAGCTCTTGTCATTTTATAAGGAACGCGGACGGCGTTCGAGACTCTGCCATGTCTGCAAGAATAATATCGGCAAGAATTGCCTGAGCCTTTTGGACTGCCAGGAAGAAGAGTGCGTGAAGGAACGCGCCGAAGCGCCGCAGATCGCCGACCATTTGTCGGTGGAAAGCCGCGAGCACTTCGCCAAGACTCTCGAATCGCTTGACGATTTGAATATCAATTATAATTTTAACCCCTATCTCGTTCGGGGCCTTAATTATTATAATGACACCGTTTTTGAGTTTTGGCCTGTCTCTGAAGAGGGAACAATAATCGGTAAAACAGCTCTGGGCGGAGGAGGGCGTTATGATTCGCTGGTGGAAAATATGGGCGGACCGGCGACGCCGGCTTTCGGCTTGGCGATTGGGCTCGAGCGGACTTTGTCGCGTATCAAAGACAGGACGCTTCTGGCGGGACCGGCGGAAACCGATTTGGTGTTCGTCGCCCAGCTTGGTGATCAGGCGAAGATTAAATCCTTGCAGCTGTTTGAAGATTTGCGCCAAGCGGGTTTCAACGTCCGCCAATCGTTCGCTTCGGATAGCCTAAAATTGCAGCTTGAGGAAGCGGTTGGCTTAAGAGCCAAGACCAGTCTGATTCTGGGACGTAAAGAAATTATGGATGGGACGATCCTGATGCGCGACATGGACTCAGGCGCCCAGGAAACGGTCGTTTATAAGAAGATAAAAGAAAGATTGTCTCGCAAAGATAAACTGGTCGAAAAAAAATGGAATAATAGGAAGGAGGGTGGGATATATGGCTGACTTTAAGAGGAAGCCCGGCGAAAGTTTCGAGAGTTTTTTGCGTAAGTTTAAGAAAGGCTTGAAGAACTCCAAACGTTTGGACAAAGCGCGGGCAAAACAGCACCGGGAAACGAAAGTAACTAAACGCCTGCAGAAGAAGCATGCGCTCATCGGTCTGGACCTGCGCAAGAAAAACGAATATCTGCGCAAGACCGGCAAACTGCCAGAGAGCAACCAGAGGCCGTAAGTAAAATAAGCTTATAAAAACCGCCTTTTGGGGCGGTTTTTTGTCATCCATTGTTAGCCCGTCATTTATGTATGCCGGGAATAAATTTTTTCAGGGTATCGAGGGTAGGCTTCTTGCCGTACTGTTTTATTTTGTCGCGGGCCCGCTTGGTGCGGACAAATTTAAGCCAGTCGCGATTCGGATAGGGACGTTTTTTTTCCATGATGATCTCGACGAAGTCGCCGTTTTGGAGCTTTTGGTCCAGGCGCCCCAGCTTATCGTTGATAATCACGCCGGCCGCTTTATTGCCGATGTCGGTATGCACGGCATAAGCGAAGTCGACTGGGGTGGCGCTTTCCGGGAGCTCGAAAACGTCGCCTTTTGTCGAGAAAACAAAGATGCGATCGCGGAATATATCGAGCTTGATATTTTTTACGAATTCCGTTGTATTAGTGATCTCTTTTTGGATTTCAATGATCTCGTTTACCCAAGAGGGAGGCTGGTATTCGGCCAGGTTATCCTGGCTCTTGTAATGCCAATGGGCCGGTAGACCGTAGAGGCTCTCTTCGTGCATCTCCCAAGTCCGGATTTGAAATTCCGTTGCCTTACCTTCAGGTCCGAGGATGGTCGTATGGAGGGAGCGGTATCCATTGGGTTTAGGTACGGCGATGTAATCTTTGAATCTGTTCGGTTTCGGCTTCCAGAGGGCGTGGATTACTCCGAGCGCCTTATAACAATCGTCGATTGTCGGGACGATGAGGCGAAGTGCGAAGACATCGTATATTTCTTCGAATTCCCTATCTTTCTTCTGCATCTTGGAAAAGATGCTGTAGAGGTGCTTGAAACGGACTTCGATATCGTATTCGGTAATATTGGCCTCCTCCAGCTTGGGAGTCAGGATGCCTTTGACTTTCTGGAAGAAGCGATTCCTCTCCACCTTCTTCTCTACTTCGTATTTATATTCGATCTCGTGATACTCGTCTGGATAGAGAACCTTGAAACAGATATCCTCCATCTGCCATTTAAGGCGCGCGATCCCGAGCAGGCCGGCGATCGGCGCGTAGATCTCTAAAGTTTCGCGGGCAATTCGTTTCTGCTTGTCCGGCGGTAAGTTCTCTAAAGTCCGGAGATTATTCAGGCGGTCACAGAATTTTATAAAGATGACGCGTAGATCGCTGGCCATGGCCAAGAACATTTTTTTGAGATTTTCGCGGTAGCGTTCGATGCCGCGATATTTGATCTTTCCCAGCTTTGTGACGCCTTCGACCAGACTGGCGACTTCCGGTCCGAAGAGGATCTGTATCTCTTCAAGAGTGTGACGGGTGTCTTCCGGCACGTCGTGTAGCAGGCCGGCGGCCACCGTAGCGAGGTCAGCCTTAATTTCCGTCAAGAGATAGGCGGTATGCAGGGGGTGCTGAATGTAAGGATCGCCATTTTTCCGGAGCTGTCCAGCGTGTCCGTCCGAGGCCAGCTCGTACGCCAAGGCGAGAGTGGTGGTATCAACGTCAGGATGGCTTTCCTGGAATTTTTTTATCACTCGGTCTATGGTCATACTAACTGTCTCTATGCTATAATATTAGTGTCGCTTCGTGACATAATATTATAACATAGACGAGCCTATTTAAAAAATTGCGCCGTTCTATTTCCATGACAAAAAAAACAAAATTATTTGTCTGGTTATCTGTTTTTGGTTTCGGTCTGGCAGTCGCTACGTTAGCGGCTGATTTTGCCTGGGCGCAGGATTTCGGAATAAACGCCGTGAATAACGGTTTGGGCGGATCTCTGAGTTCAGGGGATCCGCGCCTTATTGTCGGCCGCATTATTCAGATCGCCTTGAGTTTTATCGGTGCCATCGCCATCATCATGATCATGTACGCCGGTTTCTTGTGGATGACTTCCGGCGGAGAAGAAGAGAAGGTGTCTCAAGCCAAAGCGATACTTCGTAACGGAGTAATCGGATTAGTTATAATTCTGTCGTCTTGGGCCATTGCCACTTTCATTATTACCCGTTTGAGTGGGGCGGTCGGCGGTTATACAGTTCCGGAGGTTCCGCCCGGCGGCGGCCCGTTAATCACGCCCGGTTTGGGAGCTTTCGGTGCCTGTAGCGTCGAAGGCGCCTATCCGGCGCCGGGACAAAGCGGTGTCCCGCGCAATACGGCTATCATGGTTACTTTCAAAGAAGAGATGAAGTTAGATACGGTTTGTGTAAATGGAACGGGCGTGGCCTGTGCCTGCGATAACGCTACCTGTAATCGGATTAATCCACTCTCTATCCGTCTGTTTCGGACGGAGCTCGGTGACGCCTGCGGCGCAACTTCTTGTCCCAGCCCCAGCGGCAACGTGACCGAGGTCTTGGTTAGCATCGCGAGTGGTAACAAGATATTAGTTTTGACCCCAGTCGACCACCTGGGATCGGTCAACGGAGACACGCAGTATAGTGTTAAGTTATCGGACCAACTGCGGAAGATAGATGGTAACTCGATGTTCAAAAATTGCAGCTCTGATTTGGCGGAATGGGATTTTATGGTAACCAATACTCTTGATTTGGAGCCGCCGCTCGTTTCGCTTAATGGCATCTTCCCTCTACCGGATAACGAAGAAGATATCACCCAGCAGGTTATCCAAGCGGTTGCGGCGAGCGGTCGGATTACTGTTGACTCTTGTCCTAGCACTTATGCTGCTGCCCAAGTAGTTAACGTCGTTCCGGCCGGAGCCATCGTCAACCTGGATTATAAGGGAACGCTTAATAAATTTTTTGTTTCTGTGCCAGCCGGAGCGCCGGATAAGGCGCAACTTTTTGACAGTAACAATAATCTGCTCGGTTTGGCCGATTTTGATACCGCTGGCCGGGTAAATTTTCCTCATTATTTCGATTTGACCGCTACCAGCCATCCGGAAGGTAGTCTCTGGACAATCAATATTGTACCGGAACGCTTGGCCGATACGCTCAGCGTGAACGAAGAGGTATATGTCTTTGCGGGAGACAACCTATACAATAATATCCGGGTGCCGGCCGTTTGTGATTCGGCTGTCCAAGCCGCCAATATCCAGGCCAAACTGAGTGGCCATCCCGCTATCGAGGTTGAGAGGGAGGCCGACCGTATCGACGTGACAGCGAAGGTTGCCGGCGCGAGTGGTAATAGCATCCAGTTGAGCACGACGGCTACTGCCGCTCTAGCCATCCAGCCGCTCAGCGGCGGACGCGATCGTGAGGAAATCAATGAACCAAGGGATAAGCAAGATCGGCCGATGAACTCGGCTATCCAGCTGAATTTTAACGAGCCCATCAATCCTTTGACCGTTTCGGGCACGGCTGCCGAAGTGGCCAACTATATTCGAGTGGTTAATGCGCGTGCTACCAGCAGTCCGGCCGGCGCCGTTTGCAGCGCTCCCAGTGACTGTCGTTCTTATAAATGCGAGAGCAGTTCTTGCGTGGGCAATTATTTGGGCGGAAAGTTTGCCGTCAGTAATAATTACCGGACAGTCGAGTTCATCTCTGATCGAGAGTGCGGGGTAAACGGTTGTGGTGAAAAGATTTATTGTCTACCGGCTAATAGCCATTTGGTAGTTGAACTCATGGCGGCTGACCTGAAGACCTGTAGCAGTGATGCTGATTGTTTGGCCTATAGTCCCTTCCGGTCCTGTCAGGCTACACCCTACAACTATAAGACTTGCCAGAATCCTGACGGAAAAAATTACCCGACCGCTAACTTAAGTGCGTTAAATGGGATTGTCGATGCCGCTATCAATTCTTTGGACGGTAATCGCGATACCTATGCCGACGGTCCTTTCGACTTTTATCATGATAATTATACGCCGCCGGCCAATATCGGCCGGAAGGATAAATACAAATGGTCTTTTTATATTAATGATCAGATTAGGCTCGTTCCGCCTCAGATCACCGATATCACTCCTGGACAAGGTCAGTTGGGCGCCAATTTAAGCGCTCCGCTCATTGTTGGTTTCAACACTTTAATGCTCAATAGCAGCTTAAGGAGTGGGAGCACCATGATGATGAGCGGCACCACCACTCAGGAGCATAAGCTGGTGAATCTTCGTAGTTTATCACCGGTTCCGCTCGGCTACTGGTTTTCTAGTGACAACCTGGATGTGCCGCCGCTCGACGGAGAGCCGGACATCACCGTGACCAGCATTTGGCACTCAGTCTTTCCTGAGTCAGTCACTTTTAGCGCCCAAGTCGGTTCCGGAGTTAAAGATATTTATCAGAATTGCTATAAGCCGTCGGTTGGACCGGGCTGCATCGCCAGTCCCGACACACCATCTTGTTGCTTCGGGACGCCGACCGGCGCCCTGGGAACGAATGGTAATTGCCAATAATTTCTAAATTTTCATAAACAAAATTGTGTTGAGAAAATTCCGTACAAATTTGGTATTATTCCTGGTCTTAGGTGGTGTCTTGGTTGCCGCGCATTTTAGCGGCGCCCAAGACTTTGGTGCTGCCGCTGTTAATAACGGTTTGGGCGGCAGCTTATCAGCCGCTGATCCTCGGGAACTAGCGGGCCGGATAATAAATATTATTCTCGGACTTCTGGGAGTAATCGCAGTCGGCCTCATAACTTATGCCGGTTTCCTGTGGATGAGTTCCGGCGGAGACGAAGAGAAGGTGGGTACCGCTAAGAAGATCCTAAAGAACGGACTCATCGGGCTGGCCATAATATTAGCATCCTGGGCAATCGCCACTTTCATAATCACCCGCCTGAGCGGCGCCGGTGGTGGATCCGGTAATTATGGCTGTACTCCTGGTTCCAGTCTGTCTTGTGGCTGCTTCAATAGCGGCCTGATGGTCTGCGCGCCGGACGGAACCTGGGGTTCATGCGTCGGTGAGGATTGTGATAATGGCGTCGGCGGCGATCCTACCAGTTGCGACGGCAATACTATTTTGCCCGGCTGCCAAGCTGCTGCTCAGATTTGCTCTCCGGCTGATTATTGCGATGCCAGCAGTTGTGACTGTCTTCCCCGTGGCGGCCAGGGCGATTCTTGTGATAGCGATCCCGCCTCACCCACTTGTGAGGCCGATAACGGCCGCTGTTCCGAGTTCTTAACTTGTAACCCCCTGAAAGACTGTACTTGCGATGGCCCACCGGTCATCACGGCCGTCAGTCCGTCCGGCGGTTTTTGTGAAGAAGATCGCGATCAAGCGTGTATCGAAAATAGCGATTGTGCGACCGCCTGTAATTCCGGTACGCCGAGCGGCGCTCCCGATAATTTCATAACAATTTTTGGAAAAAATTTCGGCGAGTATTCAGAAGATTCGAGTCAGGTACTTTTTGAAGGCGGCTCACGGCCTGGTCGGCAACCGTCGGAATTAAACGCAGCTTGTGTCGACACTTGGCGCGACGACCAGATCGTCATCGCTGTGCCGGCCGGCGTCCTGCCGGGGGCAATAAGAGTGACAAATAATGATGGTTTGTCTGATAGTACTGGCGATGCGTATGGTCCGGCTATCCCCGATTTTTTGCCCAGCAATCTGAACCGCCCCGGTCTTTGCTTCCTCGACCCGAACCGCGGCATCCTCAGTTCGGAAGTCGGCTATCAGGGCATTAACCTTTTCTCCAGCCAAGCTTATTTCGGTAATTATCAAAATAGCGTCCGCGCCCTTGATTCAGAATTCGTCATCGAGACTAGTGGGACGGCGCTCACCCCCAATATCAACTCCGGAGATTCCGGCAGTTTCGTCCAGCGGCCGGCGGCCAACGGTTTGACACGCAGCAACTTCCTCCTTTTCACCAAGGAAGCCGAAGAGGGAGAGGGTCCTTTCATCTCCTCATTTTATCCGACGAGCGGCCCGAGCGAACAATATGTGACTTTACGAGGTCGCGGATTTGGCGGCGCCCGGGGCGCTTCACGGGTTTATTTTGGAGAAACGGAAGCGGCTTACGATTTTCCCGATGTGTGTTTGAATTCCGTCTGGCGGGATAATCAGATTATTGTTAAGGTTCCGGCTAGTATTAGCGACGGTTATCATACCATCAAGATAAATATCGGCACGACCACCATCGACACCGCTCGGCTCAACCCCAATGGATTTTCTGTTGATCAGTCGCAAGCGCTTCGCTCCAGCCTTTGTAAGATTGAGCCGGATCGCGGTCCGGCCGCTACACCGGTGACGCTTTGGGGTGAATATTTCGGACCGGTAAGTGGATTAGGCCTAGCCAAATTTAATTTCGATAAGACGGCTACTGGGACGATCGAGAAGGACGGGCGCGCCGATATGATTGAGACCAGCGTGCCGGCCGGAGCGATTAGTGGCCCTGTCCGCGTGATAAATAATAGCGCTTGGGGAAACGAATTAAACTTTGCGGTCGGTGAGTGCCAGGCGGATTCGGATTGCGGTACGCAGCTCTGCTGCCCTGTCGGGACATTCAAGGCTGGTCGTTGCAGCCAGACCTTAGCCCAGTGTTTCATCGAGATACCCAGTTCAGTATTTGAATGGCGTTTTTCGACCGGTTTTGCGACCAGTTCCACTTCCACTAATCCTTGCGTCGGGGAAGATTGCGAAGACCCCGACCCCTGCCGCGATTTAATTGGTTTTGAGGACTGCCAAAAATCAAGCGTCTGCTGCTTTGACGATAAGACCAGTAGTTGTCGCTCAGGCGATCAGATCGCGACCGGAGATGATCTTGGTTACTGCGCTTATTACAACTGCCAAGTCACTGCTTACGAAACATCAGGCAATCTTGGGCTTTGCGCCAGCGCTAACCCGGTCCGTAGCGGCGTCTATGGCGATATTAGTTCCTGTGAATATTATTGTGCCAATCCACCGGTCGGTCCCGGACTATCTTGCGCTGGTTATGCTACTTCGACTTGCGCCAGTGATATTTGCAATTTTCCCGGCTTCGCCTGTCTATTAGAATCAGGGGCGCTGGGTTTGATGCCGCCAGCCTGTGGTACCTGCTGTTGTCAGCCGGGAACGGTCAGTCCTTTGAATCCTGACCTCGACTGTGTTGCTAATCAGGGAGCCTGTAAGGGTGCGTCGCGCGGACTTTTCTGCGGTTGTAGCCGTGATGAAGAATGTGGCGCTCAAGAAACTGTTGGTTGTGGTTCAGGCGCTTGTTGTGAAGCCCGGCCCGAAGTAACCGGTAGCCTGCCGGCGCATTTTGATGATAAGGTCTGCCGTAATGCGGTTATTCGGGTTGACTTCAATCAGCGAATGGACCCTACCACTTTTGCCAGCAATTTGCTTCTTCTAGAAGAACGGGATTATGGTAACGGCGTCTGCCCGACTGGCACTTACGTTGTGAAGGACCAGACGGCGGAAGATATGTTGGCGCGGAAAAATACTAGTCCCCTGGTTTTCTGGCTTAAAGGTTTGGGCGGGCGGCTGTTAGCCTCGTGGCAGCGACTGACCGGAGATTTTTCGCCGGACGGAGCTCTGGCCGTGCTGCCGGATCCCAATAAACTGTATTGCGCTATGCCCGGAATTGCCTCAGGACAAAATAGCGGCGAACTCGGCTCCTTATTCTTTACGCCGCAAAGGATATTATCTCCGTCTGCCAATTATTATCTTGTAGTAAAAGGCGATGAAGGATTAGATAGCCAGACGGGTATTCTCAGCGCATCCCAGGTCGGCCTGAATGGGCAAGGCTATTATAATGTCGCTTACATGTCGAGTGGGTATGTCGAGGGTGAGACGATTAGTTTCAACGGCCGGGCATATAAGAATTCTCATATCATTAAATTCACCACCTTGTCCGACCAGGGGCCGGCGTCTGGTATCTGTACCATTGATCGGGTTAGCGTCAGCCCGGCTTCTTACCTGTTTAGCACTAGCGAGAACGGGCTTAATGAAAACGACACCAATTTCAACAATGTGACTTTTGATACGGTGTCGGATCGTGATAAGTTGGTCACCGCTCAAGCTCACAGCGCGGGTGGACAGATACTTCAGCCAGTAACCGGATATTTTTGGGATTGGCGTTTCAGTTTAAGTAATAGCGCTGTGGCCACCGTCGCTACTGGTTCGGCGATAACGAATCTGCCGGCCAACCGTGCGCTGGTTACCGCTCGGACCGGGGTAACAGACGGGGAGGCGAAGATCAGGGCCGAAGTGAACATGGACCGTTTCAACGCTCCCCTGTGCACGGGAGGTGGTTGCTCCTGTTTAGGCACAGGCTGTAGCAATAATTGCTGTAACGCCTATCTGGGCGGCGACCGGTTCAATAATTCCGGTGATCTGTATGTCTTCATCTGCAATAACCCCTGGCCGCCGGTTGATGCGAGCGGCTCCTGGTCCCCGTGGCTTGATAACTGTCAGGGATCGATTGGCGGTGGTTGTGCATTCTATAATTATAAATTTTATTACTGTCGGGACGCTGGCGCGGCCGGTACTCTGGATGATCTACCGGCAATCATTAATCAAGCCGTGATTCGCGGCGCCAGCTCTAATTTGACCTGCAGCGCCGACCGGACTCCCTGTCCCGCTGGCAGCATTTCCAACACCACTCGTTGCGGGCCCGATCAGAACGGGGACGGCCAGCTCGACGGCCTTTGCATCTGGGATGTTCTCAAAGAATCGTACTTCTTCCGCGCCTCGACACCGTCCGCTGGAGAGTTGCTTTCCGTCACTGACCAAATGACGGGCGGAAAGGTAAAAGTCTCTTGGCGTTCTGACGCCCAGCTGCTGAATGGCTTTAGTCAGGTATATTCTTATAAGATCTATTATCTCACATCTGGGCGAGGCGCAATGCTGTTTAAGGAAGTGAAGCCGGCCGACCTGGTTGGTACTCAAACCGCCTGCACGCTCTCGGGTGGTGTTTATAACTGTAGTTCAGTCGTTGGCGGCCTGAGTAATAATGTTCCGTATGTTTTTAAAGTCAGCGTCATTTCCGTGGCCCGGGCCGAGAGCCAGTTGTCGGCTGAAAAGAGCGTAACTCCGACCGACAAGACTGCGCCGGCCGTACCGCGCGGACTGGGCGGGACAGTCGTCGCCTCAACAACCCTTCGTTTCAGCTGGTTGGCTAATACGGATGATGCCATAAAATACCGCTTGTATCGTGGCGTGAGTGCTGGCCAGTACGGGGAATCCTTTGATTCGCAGAGCGGCGTGACGAGCCTGAGTTTTCCGGTCGGCCGTTTTACCGGCGAAGAGAATTACTTTACTCTCTCCGCTCTTGATGCCGCCGGAAACGAAAGCGGTAAGTCGGCGGAAGTGTTTTGCACCGGCAGCGGCGCTACTATAGATTGCGTCGGCGTTCCCTTGTAAGGCAAAGAAACCAAGACAGATTATTAAAACCATTATGAATCTGGTTAAGAAAAAAATTTGGTTGGTCGCTATTATGATCGTTGTCCTGTTTTTTGGAGCGGGATACCAGGAAGTATCTGCCCAATATGCGACGAGCGGCAGTCCCGACCACCCCGATGCTATCGCTGTTCGGGTCGTGCCTAACCCCAGCCATTACAGTATCGTCCGTTGGTATGAGAGTCAGGGTTTTAGAGGTTCCCCCCAAGCACTCATCGTTGATGGCTATGAGGCGATCCGCGACGGCCGCACGGTTTATGTGAATGCGGCTAACGTCGACAGCGCGACTAAGAACATCTATACCAATATCTACTTGATTTCCTATAATCAAGATTCAGCTGCTCCAACAGTCGATATACTTGGCCAGCTAGTCTCTCGCTGGAAGTTTAACAGTAACCTAAGCGAATCAGACACACCCATTTGCGCATTTTCTTCCCTTAGTTGCGCCACGGACGCTGATTGCGCGGATAATCAGCTGTGTTCGAATAACGGTCCGACGGCTGGTTCATGCGTCTTAAAGGCGGCCAAGAATTGTCTGGTTGATACCGACTGTCCGGCCAGTTTCTTCTGTAGTAGTCTTAAAGCCCGCATCACGAGAGATATTAAGCGTGTCGGGCAGCTGGAGGAATTAAAGGAAGCTTTATCCGGTTTCCAATTGTCTAATAGTCGTTACCCCTTGTTGGCCGCCGGGACTTATCTGTCGGGACACAGCATTTCTGTCTGGCCGAGCTGGTCGCAGGAACTATTGAGCGACTTGGCAGTCGCGCCTAGTTTTCGCGATCCGGTAAACCGGATTGGCCCTTGTGTCCCTTACGGCGGTTCCGGCGTTTCGGCCGGCTATGATCCGGCGACTTGTTGGAACGCTGAAGCCCGGCGTTTTATCAACGAGCCGGCCGGTTCCACGCTCGCCCTACCGGCCGGTAGTTACGCCTTTATCTATTCTACTGACCATAGCGGGTCCGCCTATAATCTTTGCGTGACCATGGAAAGCCGGAGCGCCGGTTATCGCTTTTCTCCCAACGATCCCGCGGATTCTACTTGTTTAGTCGCCACGGGGATCGGCGCCGGCGGGCTTAGCTCCAACACCCCGCCATGGCTCACTGATAAATTTTTGGTTGGCGAACCCAATGTCGCATTTAACGGTTACATCCGGGTGGCTGATGTCGAAAACGATTCTTTGACCTGGTCGTGGTCTAGCCAGAACGGTAAGCCGCCTTACGGTTGGAGCGGTTGGATAAGCGGCGGTCAAACTGGTCAGCCGCCGCGCCTAATTGACACCTCGAATCCTTATCAGAAAAAGATCTACGCGGAACGGGCCGGCCAGCCGGGCACATATGATATGACTTTGCGCGTAACGGACGGAAGGGGCGGTGTGATGACGACATCGACACCGATTATGATTTCTTCCGATCCCATCAGTCTGGAGGCGGCTGACGCCGAATATGAGGCCGACTTGGTCAATTATTTCAGCTATCGTTTCACTTTTTCCGGAAACGGTTTTACAAATCCCACCGTAAACACGCCCGTCGTGAGCCGTATCTCAGGCCCGTTTAATTTACTGACCAGCTTGTCTAATTCGACTAAGACAATGACGCTCGTCGGTGGCAAGTATCAGATTGAATACCGCGGTTTGATTCCGGTTAGTCACCAATTTCCGCAAGATGTGGATTTTCGATATAGCGTCAGCGTGACAGATAGCTTTGGCGCTACCGCCCAAAAAACTTTTACTATAAGAGTTAAAGCGTCCGTCCCGTCGCTCAACTTTAGCTGTCCCGGCGGTGCCCGATTAGGCAAATATTACGACTGTCTTCTCGGTTCGGTACAGCAAGGGAATCATAGCCTGAACTACTATGAATCAAGTGGATATCCGGCTGGCCTTAATATTTATCAGAGTTCCGGGGCTTACCTGCGAGGCACGCCGACCATTTTGAATCCGGGCCAGACCGTGACAATTAGGGTAATCAATGAATACCGCGCTTCAAACACAAAAACCTTTTTGCTTCGCGTAAATAACTATTGCGGCGACGGTATCAAACAATTTCCCAACACCGAGGGGAGAGGGGGTCTTTATAACGACGGCTATGAAGATTGCGACGGGACGGCCGGCGTGGCAACTAGTTGGGATGACAGTCGATTCGACAAACAATATGGTTGTGGGACTACCGCCTCCAGTCCTACTTCTTACCCGATCCTGACCAATGACAAATGCGTCTTCTTGTCGCCATCAAACGGCGGTGGCTACTGTGGCGATGGCTATTGCCAGGTGAGGATAGGGAACCAGTATATGGAAAGATTGGAAGACGGGACGATAAAATGTCTCATCGATTGCAGCGATAGCCAATATTCCAATTGTGTACCCAGTTGCACCGATCGTTCTTGTGGAAACGACGGTTGCGGCGGATCCTGCGGCGTATGCGGTACTGGTCAAGTTTGTAGTGTGGCCGGAAACTGCATCAACTCAGCTTGTCTAACGGATAACGACTGTAACGATTTAAATCTCTGTACGATCGATACCTGTGTAAATGGCGGAGCTAGCAATGCTTACTGCCAACATTCCGAGAGCGGCCACACTGAGGATTGCGTCGGCGAAAGTTGGTACCCCGCCTGTGTGC
>CAZLGE010000020.1:0-13137 GCA_964559375.1 uncultured Gammaproteobacteria bacterium
AAAAGCTGATAGGATCAGCTTATCATAAATGCGAATTATTTGCAACTACCTAATAGCTGTTTATCACGGGCGGGTGCCCATCCTCTCTTACTCCCCAGGACTTATAGCGACTAAAGGCATAAGCGCTAAGAGCGGTCGTGAGCGGCACCGCCAGGATGAGGGCGGCGCTGCCGATAAGGGCGCGCACGATCTCTTCCGCCATTAAATGGCTATTTAAAACGAAGGCCAGCGGCTGGCCGGATTGTTGAAACAGCAAAACGAGCGGGAAAGAAGCGCCGACATAGGCCAGGACTAGAGTGTTGATCAGTGAGACAATATGTTCACGCCCGACTGATAATCCCCGCTGGTAGAGCTCCTTGAACTTCAGAGCCGGATTGGCGCGCCGCAGCTCATCAACCACGGCCGCTTGGGCGGTCGTAATGTCATCCAGGACGCCGAGAACACCGATGATAATGCCGCCCAGGAGGAGACCCCGCAGATTGATGATCCCTCCGATACCAAACTGGGCGTAGATGGCTTCTTCGCTCCCGATACCAAACAGTTTGGTCCAGTGGATTACAACATAATCCAAAACGGCGGTCAAAACAATAATAATCATCGTGCTGACAACCGCGAGCGTCGTCCGGGCCTTGAAGCCGTGCGCCACATAAATTGAAACAAAAGCGATAGCAATCGCTCCGCCCAGACACACCCAAAGAGGATTATCGCCAGCCAGGATACGTGGCAAGATGAATTTGATGATAACGAAAAAACTGAAAGCCAGACCAACCAGCGCCCCCAGCCCCTTGAAGCGGGCGGCAGCGATAACCAGGAAGAAAAAGGCCACGGCTAACCAGAGTAGCGCGCCTAAGCGGTAACGGTCGGGAATATAATAAGAGGTACTTATCCCATCATAAACCCGGATAACATAGACTTTTTCGCCGACCTCTAGGCGCTCGTCCGGATCAGAAGACTTGATGTCGTAGCTGACTGTCCTCGTCTGCCCTTCTTCCGGACCTTCCAGAAAAACAACCGCGACATCCTGGCGGTACTGATCGAATGACGGGTCAGCCGGATCATCATTCTTGGCGCTACCCAAAATCTCAATAACCCGCGCCGTGTAATAATCGCTTCGTCCTTCGCCTGGCTCGAGGCCGAGCTCTCCGGGCACGGAAATCTCCTCAAATATCCCGTCCAAAGTTTCTGGCTCCTCCTGAGCCGAGACGGGACAGGCGGCTAAAGAAAAAACCGCTAATAAAGAAAGGATGAAGAAATTTAACGCTTTTTTCATAATGATTTAAAAATTCTGGCTATCAACATGAAAGACCGAGCCAATAATCTTTCCAACAAAGAAGGTCGCGACCGCCGTTCCGAGCATCAACCCGGCGGCTTCGAGGAACTCACGCCAGAACTTACGGTCAAAGACAACCGCCCCGTAATAAGTGAAGCCTCCAATCATGACAATACCGACTACTGTCGAAACAATGAAGGCGGGGATCATGCGGTCCATCCAGAAATAAGGCAGGGCGAGAAAGATGACGGAAACGATATAGGCGATACCGGTCGAGAAAGCGGACACGACTGCCGAACGGTCTGGATCCTGCTTGGCCTGGAGATAGGCGGCTGAAGCCATGGAAATAGCCGCGGCGAATCCGACGATAATGCCGGATACGCCGGCTACGAGCGTTGAGCCGGTCACGCCGAGAAAACCGGCATGGACACCGGTAATCTCCACAATCGCATCAGCCAGACCAAGAACGATGAAGCTCAGGTAAGAGACCCTCTTCTCCTTGATCTGGGCTAGCAGAGCTTTCTCGTGCGATTTCTCTTCCTCAATAATCTGCTCTAGATAAACCCGGTTCTCTGGAGAAATATCCACTAGGAGCTTCTGGTACTGTGAGACAGCCTGGTTTTCGTGGGCCTCCAGAAATTTGGTGGTGAAGGTCACACCCAGGACTGTCCGCATTAAGCTGAACCCGAAGATTACCATCTGCCGCGGCTTCACTTGGACTTCCGGCGCCAGTTTCCGCCACAATTCATAATGTTCCTTCTCCTGAACGGACATCTTCTCAAGCAGGAGGCAATTAGCCGGATTCTTTTCTCGAGCGGCGAGCCGAGCGTAGACAAAATGCTCGGTTAGCTCGTTTTGCATGTGCTGACGGTATATCTCTTCCATATATTTATAATATCTTAACCCCCAAAAATTATCTTTTTATCCCCGCTTTTAGGAACGACGAGCTTATGTGTCTCAATCCGATTGTCTTATCTTAATGTTACTAAAAAACCCCCTACTTTCATAGAGCTGACCCACCAGAAGGATATTTGTCCTAAAATCGTGAATATTTAGGAAGCGAAGCAGAAAAAAATCCGAGGAGCGCGTTAGCTAAATTCCCGCTTGCCTTCGGCATTTTCAAGGCCAGCCAGTAACGGAAGTCAACTAACATTTGACTTAAATCACAAAAAAAGTATATGATGGACTATCCTTTAACAATCAATAAAAAAAACCTGAGAGGAATCATGAAAAGACCAGAAGATGTAAAAATATTGGTTGTCGATGACAATCAAGCATCTCAAGAAATTTTGACATATTGCCTGAAACTTAGAGGCTACGTCATCCTTGAGATAGCTAGTAATGGCGTTGAGGCCCTCGATCTCATTGAAAAAAGCCTGGAAGAAGAAAAATATTTTGACATTATTTTCCTGGATATCTGGATGCCAAAAATGGACGGCGTGGAGACTACCAGGCGTATTCGGCAGATATCAAGGTACAAAAACACCCCGATCATCGCGATGAGTGCTACCGGGATAAAAGATGATAAAAAAATGTGCCTAGAGGCTGGAGCAACCGATTTTATTTTCCTGCCAACGTCCCTCAGTATCTACCCAGAAAAAATCCGGAAATATTGCCAATAAGAAATAAGGCCCGAATTATCAAACGGGCCTTTTTTATTTAATTAATTAGGAAACTCACAAATCAGACATCATGCAAGCTAAGACGTCGAAGTCGGGATGAGAAGATTTAATAAAACCGCCATAACGGGCGGTTTTACTGATAATTTTTTATAAATTTAAAGTTTTTCTAATTGAGCGATTGTTTTGTCGGTAAACTTTTCTAAAACAGCCATCGCTTTAGCGTGCTTTTCAACATCGACGTTAAACATGCCATCTAAACGATCAATCTGCGCCTCCATAACCTCCTTGATTTCGGCTGGGGAATAAATTTTTAGACCCTGTTCGATCTGATCACACTTTTCATTAATAAAAGCCTCCTTTTCCTCGGTGGTGTCTAGAATATCATATAACCCAGAATATTTATCAATATATTTCTGTCCCAATCCAATTTTTTTGAACAACTCAAATATTTTTTGCATATTTTTAGGTTTGTTTAACTATTATTTTAGACTTGCTCGCCCCTAAATAATTGTCCTATTTTAACTAACTTATTGCCCGTCGCCTTAGCTAATTGCTCTAGGCCCTCTTTAACTGGAATTTCTCCACTTTGAATTTTTTTAACAGCTAATATTCCCGCCGCTGTTCCCAGAATAGCTCCAAGGGCCACCAATTCACCGTTAATTACTTCACCATGACCAAAAATACTAGATTTAAAGTGAGTAAAATTATTAACCCAACTATAATCATTGCTGACGCTCAGATGCCCAGGAATATTAAAAGGAATTACTTCTCCAGGGATTACTGTTGTGGTTTGAAAAAACTTTAAAATAAATTGTGGAGTTAAACCGCCAATAAACGCCCCAATTGTTCCGGCTACCCCAATTTTTTCAAGATTACCATTATGATAAGCTTCGCTAACTTTTTCAGAAAAAAGATCTGTTACTTTTTCAACTTTAGTAGAAAAGCTTTTTTCTTCTATGCCAATTTCTTTTATTTTTTTAACCACATCCGGTCTTGCTTCAATAATTTGTTTTAAAACAGCACCAAGATCACCATTGCTAAGATCTACTAGCTCTGGGTTTTTAGTTAATTCGGGACCATCAACCTTTTTATCGGGTGAGTCTGGCGAGATAAGACCGTCAGCGGATTTGAGCCCCTTAGGATCGAGATTCCCATCAACCGAATCTGAATTTGTTTCTTCTGGTGTTTCTTTTGTTTTTAATTTCTCGTTTTCCTCGTTTTTAAGACCAGCTCGCTCGTGCGACATAAATTTAAAATTAATTAATTAAAATATATAAATAAAATATAACACTTTTTATAATAAGAATCAATTTAGGAGGTTTTTTAACATATCTCGAGCGGCGAGCCGAGCGTAGACAAAATGCTCGGTTAGCTCGTTTTGCATGTGCTGACAGTATATCTCTTCCATATATTTATAATATCTTAATCGCCAAATAATTAATTTATTTTTTTGGCCATGTTTTTATTATATAATAAAACCGCCCTAATGGGCGGTTTTATGAGATCTTAAATTGTAATTTATCAAAATTATTTTATAAAGACATATCCACGAATTGATCGACCAAGGATTGATCAACCAATTTATTTTGCCTGCCTGTCTTAAGTTGTTCCCAAACTTCTTTTTTATCTGACCCACTAAAGTGGATATTGTTGAAGTTTTTAACTATTAGTTCGGCCGCTTGTTGGAATTCTCTGGAATCTTTTCTGCTGTTTTCTAAAAGGGCTGTTGCCATGTTACCCTTATTAGCGAGACCCTTAGACATAATTAAATACTGAGCATCACGAGTAATTTCGCCGCTTTTAAAAATTTTCTCTATAGTTTCTGACGTTAAACTATTTACACGCGCGGTACTGAGATAACGATCTGTTAAATAACTTCTAGATAATAAATCAGCATAATTTCCTTTATCAATAATCATATCAACCACCTCACTACTAGTAAGATCTTTAACTGCTTCTTGGTTTGTGATCATTGTAAGGAAAAATTCTGGATTATCCTCAGCTATTTTTTTAGCAATCTCCTTAGGTAAGGTTCCATTAGGTGCATAATCTAAAGAATCATTTATTTCTTTAATGGTTTGTGGATCTTTTATTAGTTCCGGCCTTAGAGCAATTCTGGCGGCTGCCGTACTAACTATTTTATCGGCGATTTCTCTATTTTTGTTCCAGCGAGCTTCTTCTGCTTTTGCGGCTGCCGTACTAACATCGATAACATTACTAGTAGTTGGAGATTCTTTGACTGCATTATCGAAGTTTGCTCTCATTTTTTCCCCCAATTCTGATTTTGATTCTGGATCTTCGGGGTTTTTTTCACCTTCTGTTGTTTTTTGTTTTAATGTTTCCGCATTTATTTTTTTTGTATCTTCAGTACTAAGATACTGATCAAGAACACTAGCTGACGCGCCAGTATCTCCGGTATTCAAAGGTTTCTCTGTTTTTTTATGAGTTATGAGGTCCTTCGGTGTTTCCATTTTCAATGCCATAAATTTAAAGATTAATTAATTAAAATATATAAATAAAATATAACACTTTTTATAATAAGAATCAATTTAGAAGGTTTTTTAAGATATTGTGTGAATGGTTATCTCACTAAACGATTTTCCGCGTCCCGCTAACTAAATAATTATTCGTAAACTAGTAAGTAAATATTTATTTATTATTAGTTAAAATTTTTAAAACTGTTAAAGGTTGTTAATTATTGTAACTATATTAGCATTTTATTTATAAAAAGTCAATAGTAAGCGATTCTAACCCCTAGTGCGCCTTAACTTTAGTAAATAATAAGACAAAAATCAAAAAACACCCTTTTTATGAGGTGCCTTTCCCCTTAAATATTAAATTTTAGCGATAATCTGACGTATGTCGATAACTTCAAACGAAACATGTCTTGGCTGCGGGGCTTGGATTCGAACCAAGATAACGAAGGCCAAAGCTTCGCGTCCTGCCGTTAGACGACCCCGCAATTCTTACAAATTCCTTCTACCCAGCCCGTAATCTGCCGATTAAAGTTGGCGCTCCTCGCGATAACTATCCTTAACAGGCCAAAATAGTCTTTCCCAATATTCTTCCGCTTCGTATTCAATTTATTCTTCTTCCACGATGTACGACCGAACCGGTCAAGCGGCAAACCGACGGCCCGAGACCAGTGCCTTCTCACTTCCTCTAGCCGGTCGGCTGATGATTCATGTAGACAGATGGTAAATGACATATCTGCAGCTGGCACACCGCAACACTGACGAAGCCAGATAATGAACAGTTTAATCATCCAAGGATCTGAATTACTGAAAATAACTCCTGCGGACACGCGATGCGCTTTCTGTTTTGCCCCCTCAGCCCAGTAGAGCGCGGAACCGATAAGCCACAACTCTCGCTGACTGATAGCCCCTATGTCGGCCACAGCGACTTTCCTGATCGCTTCCGTAATTCTGAGCCTTTGCTCATGTCGCACGCGCCCACCCTTCTGTTGGCCTAAACGCTTCCTCTCCGTGAGAACTTGGCGCTGGCGTTTTGCCAACCCGACGCTCCTGAGCCATAGGGACAAGGTGGATTTCGCAACAGGCACCCGCTGTAAGATATCATTATATGATAACCCCTGACACCGATAGGCGATCGCCTGCTCTTTTTCTTCAAACTTCATGATCATATGGATTTAAGCCATATAATCAGGATAACAAAACCTCTGTGATCAGAAGTTAAACTTTATATAAAATATCCTCTTCAGGATATTAGAAATACCCCTGTATGTCAACTAGATCCGCGCATATTTGCGGACGGCAAACAGGCTAGCAATCGCGTTAATGACCAGGACGGCCAGGAACTGGGCGCCGAAGATGATGAAGAAATTCTCCAAGAAATACGAGAGCAGGCGGACCTGGCTGTCTACAAAGAAAGCCTCGAGATAAGGCTGGAGCAGGCTCAAGAAAGGATAGAAGACAGAGATAATGATGAGCACGCTCACCAGAGCGAAGACGAAGGCAGAAAAAAGATATGGTAGGTAGATAAAAAAGTTGGAAGCGCCCACAAGCCGCATAATCTCTATCTCCTGGCGGTGGGTGTAGATGGCGACGCGGATAGCGTTATAGACGACGAGCAGACTGGTTAGGATGAAGACCCCGATGATGAATAATCCGACTTCGTTCACTCGTTTCGTAATCGCCCCGATCTTCTGCAGGATTATGGTGTTATCCGAAAAATCCCGCGATTCGATGATCGGGCTGTCGAGCACGCGTAGCTCGTTAATCACTAGATTACTCTCATTAAAATCGGTAGGAACTACCGTCAGGCTGGGCGAGAGCGGATTGCGGCCTAGTTCCTTGAGGGCCGCCAAGACAGCCGGGTTATTGGCATATTTCTCGCGGAAGGAACTTATCGCTTCTTCTTTAGAAATATAGACTATTTCCCGGACACGTGGCGACTCGGCGATCTTTGTCTTAAGAGCCAAGATCTCCGTTTCCGGCGTGTCTGATTTGATAAACAAGCTAATATCGATCTTCTCTTTGACGGCCGCCACCGTACTATCGCTGATCAAGCGGACCGTAATCAGGGTGTTTATCGAAAAAAGGGCCAAGAGCAGGATGGTGATAGTCACAATCGTCAGCCAGATATTACGGAAAATATCCTGAAGGCTAAATTTGATGATGCGATAGATTAAGAGCATAGGCCGGATTATAATAGATACTTACCATGCGCCTGGTCGCTGATGATACTTCCCTGATCCATGGTGACCACTCGCTTATTCAGACGGTTAACGATCTCTTTGTTGTGCGTCACCAGAACAACGGTCGTACCGAAGCGGTTAATGCGCAGAAGCAGATTGATAATTTCGTCGGCGTTTATCGCGTCTAGATTGCCGGTCGGCTCATCAGCTAAGAGGATCTTCGGCTGATGGACCAGAGCGCGGGCAATAGCCGCCCGCTGCTCTTCGCCGCCGGAGACCTCATGGGGGTAGCGCCGGGCTTTATCTTCCAAACCGACTATCTTGAGGACGCTCGGGACAATCTTTTTAATCTTGGCTGTCTGAGCGCCGCAGACTTCAAGAGCAAAAGAAACGTTCTCGCTGAGTGTTTTCTTGGGGAGGAGTTTAAAATCCTGAAAGATCACACCGATCTGACGGCGAAGATACGGCACTTCGCGCCGGCTGATTCTGGTGATATCCCAACCACCGACGAGAACGCGACCCTCATCAGCCGTTTCTTCACCGATCAACAAGCGAACAAGAGTAGTTTTACCTGCCCCGGACTGTCCGACGATAGAAATAAATTCGCCCGGCTTGACGGCCAGGCTGACATCCTTGAGTATCTTGCTCTTCTTGGTGTAGGCCTTAGAGACGTGTTCCAGGGTGATCATAAAATGAAGGGGGTGATAGAGATTATTTTTTCAAGAGAAATTGGCCGTATTTAATAAGCGATTCGTTGTCGGAAAAATTAGCGGCCTTGGACTGGGAACCAAAATTGACAGCAATCAAATTCCCTCCTGGCGTCGCGACCCGCGTCATCAGGCAATAACCAGCCTCATCGAGATAACCGGTCTTCGAGCCGGTAATAGCCATGTCCGAAGTCTTTAGGAGCTGGTTGGTGTTAGAGAGAGTATGACTAATATCCGTGTTCCGCGTTTTAAAAGTATAACTACGAGTGCTAGAAATCTGAGCAATCAGAGGATCGGCTAAAACCTCTTTGGCTATTATAGCATAATCAAAAGGAGAACTCACATTCTGTGGTGCCAGTCCGCTCGGTTCGATGAACTTAGTATCTTTAGCCCCCCAGGCCCGCACCAGCTCATTCATACGGGCGATGAACTTATCCCGGCTAAAGCCGCTGAGGCGCGCCAAACTTTCCGCCGTATTGTTGGCCGAACCGACAAGGGTGCTATAGAGCATATCTTCCAGACTCATTGTTTCGCCTTCTTTCACCCGCAGACGGGCGGATTCCCAGGATTCTACATATTCGTAGTTATAAGCTTCATCCTGATATTCATAAGCCACGATCTTCTTAAGATCGGGCTTGGTTTCTAAAAAGACTTTAGCCGCGACGAGCTTGGTTAGGCTGGCAAGCGGCGCCACCGTCGTCTCATTCTTACCCCAGAGCACGCTCCCGTCCTTCTCCAGCATAATGACCGCTGAGGAAGCCGTAAGAGACGGAGTAGCGGTAATCGTCTCCGGGACCGGCAAGCTCTTAGCGGCCAGGATGGTCGCCCTCAGGGGCTCGACCCGGACCGAAATGACGCCAACTCCGGGCGAAGCAATCTTAGAGAAAGCCACATAATCCAAATCGATCACCCGATCGGGGTGGATCTTCCGATCCGGACCGAAATCATTAACCGTCACATCAACATACTTCCCGTTAGCCGGATTATGGACGCGCAGAACTGAGCCTTTGGTATAATCAGGAGAGGCGGCAAATAATCCATTTTTGTATTTATACCAACTGGCTTTCCCGACCGACATGACGCCGGGTTTGGACATAAGGACCAAGCGGTCCATTGTCGATTTAGTCTCGGCCGTCACGTAGCGGCCGGCCGGATCGTCCTTGGTCTCCAGAGGCAGCCATCTCCGGCTAGCCCAGTCGAAAGCGAAGATCGTCTTGATATCCTGAGAAGCGTTATCATAACTGATCTTGACGGTCATCGGCCGGCTCGGGTCGTAAAAACCAGCGCTTTCCCAGGCATAATTGTAGACGGAGGTCATGGTCTGCCAATCCAGGGGCAGATAGGACCGATCAGAAATGGCCGCCGTCCTGAGGACAGCCGGGGCGGTAAAAGCCGCCGGGTCATGGGTAACAGTCAAACTCTCAGCAGACGCAGGGCTCGTTCCGAACACGAGAAAAAAGACGAACGCTAAAAAACCGATGGATAATTTATTCTTATATTTCATAGTTCAGGTTCAGATTGACTTAAATTAAGTATTAATCTTATAATGTTTACGATTGCTTATGTTTGTCATCGGGGTGCGGGTGTCGTATAATGGTCATTACATCAGCTTCCCAAGCTGAGGAAGGCGGTCCGATTCCGCTCACCCGCTCAAAAAAAGATAAGGGATGCCGAGATAGCTCAGCTGGTAGAGCAACGCACTCGTAACGCGTAGGTCAGGGGTTCAAGTCCCCTTCTCGGCTCAGATTTATCTTCAATTGAAGAAATACCCCCACCATTTGGCCAAGTTGTTCCCCGAATTAGAACCATCGCCGGAAGCCGTCGCATTAGCGGCGGCATTCTTGTTTTCAATGACGACCACCGCTTCGCCCGGCTTCTTCAGATTGAGACTCTGGCGAGCTTGCTCTTCTAGCGACTGGTCGGACTGTAGATAAGACAGGAGTTCGCTCAGGTCACGGTTCTGATTCTCATACTCGCTGATCTGGCTCCTAATCTCTTCAATCTCTTTTTCCACCAGACGACGCTGGCTATATGTCCTAGCCAGCGGTAGCAGGATGGCCACTAAAAAAACCAGGCCGATTATGGCCAGGAATCGCTGGCTCGTCACCAGACGGTAAAAAAAATTATTAGGACGGGCTTCCCGGACCGGCTGGAGGATACGGGGATGGCGGCTGTTACGTAGCATGCTAAATATTATATCATAGATGCCGAGCGTGTAAAACCGCGTCCGCTAACGAGTTTTGGGTGTCACCCAGAAACCCATATATTTCCCAGCCATTAGCCTAATCTGCGCTTCCAGACAAGGAATCGCGCCAAAGATGACAATCGTGGCCGGAACGGCGATCCATTCCAGGATCATGAAAATCTTTTTCCAGCCCGGATAGCCAGGCGGCTTGGGCGGCAAGAGTAAGGCAGAAATAACAGCTGACAGGATGAGCCCGATCATAGCCACATTCATCAGATTGGTGGTTACAGCCGGCAAATTTCCTGACAAAACGGTAACTGTAAAACGCTCACCGCCAATCAGAAGCGGCAGCCAGCCGACCACGGCGATAATGAGCGCATTAGTCGCCCAGGCATGGAAACCGTAAATCTGGATCAAGATATGACTGAAGACTCGCCGTCGGTCAAAACCCGGGTTATTCCAGCGCTTAGATGAATTAAACAGTAAATAAGGTATGTTCTCCGCCCCCCAAGCCCAGCGACGCTGCTGTTTATAAAGGCTCTTAGCAGTCTTCAAATAACTCTGGTCGTGGGTCACGTCCATCGAAACCTCATAACTTATTGGCTCGACGCGATAATGGCCGTTATAATGCATCAGGCAGTGCCAGAAGATACGGGAATCTTCAGAAACATTCTTGGTCGACCAGAAACCGATGTCAGCAAGAGCCCGCCAAGTCATAGAGTGCGACGAGTAGGTAACCAGGCTCTCTTCGCGCACCTGCATGATCATCTGCCAGAAGGTGTTGGACGAGGCGGCCACGCGGGAAAAGAAGGGGGCGCGCCAGATATTATTGTGATAGACGGGAATCGGCTGGTAGCTGGTATGATAGGGATCCGCGACCGTCAGGAATTTGTAGCTCAGGGCGGCAAAATAGCCAGGTCGAACCACAGTGTCGATGTCAAAAACGCTAACCAGTATCTTATCATAATCAAAGTCCTGGCGATCAATGATCTCCCGCTTCACTTCCCGTGCGCACCAGGCCTGATTGGCTCCTTTGCCCTTGAGTTCACCCGCGATATCCGGATGGATAGTCGTAAAGAAATAGGCGAAACGGCCGCTGAACTCCGCACTGAGTTCAACGATCTTCTTCCTAGCTTCGTCAACTCCCGATCTTTCTTCAAAAGTGACAGCTACAATCATCCGGTCAGTGCGCCAGCCGTCATTTACAAGAGACCGCAAGCACTCACGAATTATTTCCGCGCTCTCCTGATAAGTCGGCAGAATAATAAGGTGCCAGATGTCGTCCGCCTTAAGTCCCTGGCGCGTCAGCGCTTCCGGCGCCACTTCTTGGCTAGCGTTGCGGCCAGCGTCAAGCGCGGCGCACTTGGCCAGCCAGTCTGTTCTGAGGCCCCGCTTCAGCTTGTGATAAGAGGTAATGAGGAAAATCGCCATGTAGATGACAAGCAGCAGCCAGTAAACATCGAAGGCGATGATAAAATAGGCGACCCAGACCGGGTGAAAGTAAGAAAGAACGGTCAAGACCGCCAGCGTGCCTAAAGAAAAAACGCCCGGCAAGATCTCGAGCAGGCGATAGAGACGCCGGTCCCGTCCATCTAGTTCCGAGGCTTTGCCGACCTTAAGATAATCGACACTGTCCATAGAAAAGGCGTTAAATGTTTAAATGGCCTGCCTTCTTTTTAACTCAAAAAAACAGTCCGCGCAAGCCTTGACATCAAAGGCGGCATCGTGAGCTTCAGGAAACGAAGTCTTAAAAAGATGGCTGTAAAGTTCCGTCAGGTTGGGCCATTTGTATCCGCCGCGAGCGCTCGGAATCTGGCAGATCTGGGCCGTGGTCCGCATAGTACAAACACGGGACGGACAACTGAGTGGCGGCAGTTTAGCACGGAGCAATTCCGAGCCGACTATCTTCTCGTCAAAATCAATATTGTGTGCGACCAGCGTGTCAGAACTACTTACATCATCCATAAAGTGCTCAAGCGCCTGACGTAGGGGCACACCTTCCCTTTCAGCCCGCTCTTGGGTGATGCGGTGGATAGCGGCCACTTCGGGTGAGATGACGAAACCGTCAGGTCGAATGATATAATTATGACTCTCCCAATGATGACCTTCAGTATCATACAGACTCCAGGCCAACTGGACAATCCGGGGCCAATTTAAAAAATCATCAAGCGGCGCTTGATAATTTTTCGGCAGACCAGTAGTCTCAGTGTCGAAAAATAAATACATGCGTTTAGTGGTTAAAAGATACCTCCTCGCCCTCCGTCAACTCGCCGCTTCCCGTAGAACTAGGCGGGGTTATCGAGCGGGCGGGCGGATCTTCCCGGCGCTTATCAGCAACCTGTTTAGAAGCGGGCCCCGGCGTCTCCAGGGAAGGCGCCGACCGCGGTTTGATCTCGCGACCATGAAAATCGCGGGGGGTGGCTTTATTGAGATCGCTAAGCGACAAAGTGGGAATCGCCCGCACGATCTTCTCGGCTGTCTCAATATGCTTCTGTTCGTCGAGTTCCACCCGGCGGCGTTCTTTATCCTTGGCTTGGCGACGTGCCTCAAGCTCTAAACGTTTTTCTTCCTTCTTCTTGCTCAAACAATCGCGGCAGTAGACCGGACGGATACCATCGGGTTCGAAGACTGTCGTCGTTTCCTGGCCGCAACTGGAACAAGTGACCGAAAAACCTGATCGCAGAGCGGATTTAGGG